>JBEBGU010000893.1:0-2136 GCA_040081325.1 Prosthecobacter sp. | reverse complement strand
GCTCGGCCAGGTAGACCTCGCGCGCCAGGAACACCGGCGCCTCGTTGTGCGCGCCGAAGGGCGCCAGGCGGTCGAGCTCCTTCATCTGCCAGGTGGTGGCGCTTGCGGCGGTAGTTGGACTCCAGGCGATAACTTTGCCATCGCTGCGCAGAGCGAGCGCTGCGTTGTCTGTGCTGTCGATCTGCACCACATCAGTCGCGGCAGATGGCGCAGATACAGGCGTGCCACCCCACTGTCCCCAGGCACGCATACTGCCGTCAGGCAGCAAAGCGAAAACATGCTCTGCGCCACCTGCAATGGCGACGACTGGGCCGAGGCTCCGTGGTACGCGACTGACCTCAGGCGGCGGTGTCATGGGGCTGGTATTCAAAGCGGTGCGCTGGATCGAAAAGACGCTGCCTGCACGGTCGGGGCGCTTGGTGGGTGTGCCTGCGGATGCTGCTGATGGGGGCGTGTCAGATTTTGGTTCTGACGATTCCATCTGCTGCCATTCTTTGAGCACTGCTGCTACGAGGGCGATGCCGATGCTGTCACCTGCGGCTTCGCGTTTTTGACGTAGTGGCGTCAGATAGGACTCCACGGATTTGGCGCTTGTGGCTGCCGACACTTTTTGTTTTTCGAGCAGTGCGCTGAGCTGCTGGCGGTAGATGGTGCGGAGCTTCTGCAGTGCTGCGGGAAGTGAGGTGTCCATGCCCGCATTCGGAAGCGAATTACCGAAGGCGATGAGATCCACTTCTTGCTTGATGGGGTTCTGCTCTGTGGGGGCTTTACCAGGAATTTCACGACGCAGCGCAGCTATGTAGAGGGCGTCCAGTTTCTGGCGTTGCTCGACGATTTCTTTGGCGTCAGTGGGAGCAAAAGATTCTCTGAGTTTAAGCCGCAGTGCGGCCAGCTCGGGGTCATGTTTGGCGAGGTCCGCCATCTGTGTGGTGATGAGCGCATCGGTCGCCGTCTTGCTGATCAACGTGGCCCATTTGGGCAGGCGCCAGAGGATGAGGTCAGAGGTGCCGTCCTGTTGTTTTTTCGAGTCCTTGTAGCGCGTGCTGAGCACGGCCCAGCGCTCGTCTCGACTGACGGTGATGTCGGTGATTGGCTCGCTCAAAGTGGTGCGCCAGACTTCATCACCACTGCTCACCTCATAGGCGCGCAGGGTGCTGTCAGACCATGAGGTGAGCATGAGTCGGTCCTTATCCACGAGCTTTCCCGCTAAGGAGCTGGGGGCTTCACGCGGCGCAGATGGTAGTGCTTTGATGAGGCGGAGATCGGGTAAAGAAACTACCTTTGGAGAGCTGCCCGTGGTGTATGTCATGGTGGCTCCTGGCTCGGCGAAGAAGCGTGTGATGTAACCGAGGGCTGAGCCGTCGAGCTTGGTGAACTGGCCGCTGGTGGTGGAGTAGCTCGCGGCATAGGGGCGGTAGGTTTTGGCTGCAGCATCACTTAGCTCAGAGCCAGTGAGGATGAAGTCCTGACCATCCGGCGTGCGTGTCATGGCATAGATGCGGCCAGGGTGGATGCTGAGGGGTTCAAAGGAGTCGCTGGTCTGCGGTTTCCAGATCATGATATCATAAGAAATGTCATCGCGACCGCCTGCCACGAGTGCGGTCTTGCCGTCCGCTGAGAGTGCCACGTTATACAGACGATCATTGGGGTATTGAGCGCTGTGGAGCACCTTACCGCTGGTCAGTTCAATGAGCGCGACCTTGTCTGTCTGGGCGCTGTGAATCATGACGACGGACTCGTCGGCACTGAGTTGTATGCGCGAAATTTGCCCCATGTCTGAATCGACTTTGAGCAGTTCCTTCTGCGTGGCCACATCCCACACGCGCAGTGTAGAATCCATACTCACGGAGACGACTCTGCGCTGATCTTTAAGCAGTTTCAGCGAATAGGCCGGACCGCTATGACCGTGCAAACGAGCGACTTCACCAGGCACGCCATCAGGCACGGTGTAGGCTGGTGTGTCAGGCAGTTGAATCACGGGTTCTGCCATGTCCTGCGGCACTTTGGTCGCGACCATCGGTGGTGCTTTTTCGACTGGGGCTGGAGTGGGCGTCGGCATTGCCACAGGTACGGGTGTTGGCTCGCTTGGTTTGACCGGCTCTTTCCCCGTTGTCTTTTCTGGCACGGCGTCAGTTT
>JBEBGU010000892.1:0-2137 GCA_040081325.1 Prosthecobacter sp. | reverse complement strand
GCAAGAGTGTTAACCCGAAAACGACCGCAGCCTCGCGCCTACCATTATAAATGCTCAGCAGAGGCACGATCGAACCAATGATGACAGCGATCAAGCGACCAACCGTGAAATGCTGACGTAAAAGGAGTATGGTAATAGCAAAACCCGGGAAAACAAGCCCCCCGAAAAACAAATAGATTGTAGCAATACCAGTCAGACCGCCTCTTTGTGCAATCTGAACCTCATTTTTCGGCAATGCATACATTGCTGCTGACCCAATCAGAATCAACGCAGCCCCGACGTGCATCATTTTCCGGGGATCCATCGGCCTTGCCAAATGGCTCAAAATTCGTGCTGACGGCTTAAATTGATAGCCCGCTATGCAAGCAAAAAAGCAGAGGCACGTCATCAATAGCACATTCTCGACCTCCACACTGGAGACAGTTCCTGGAAATTTCATCAAGGAATACGCTTGAGGCAAGATAAAGACCGTAAAAACCCCAGCAATGAAGTAGGGAAATTCAAAAATACGTTCTGGCTTCCAGGCAACGCATGACAGCATCGCGATCAAGCCAATCACAAATAGGGTAAAGTAAAAACCGTCCATGGTCAGAATACCGAGTCAAGAGGCCTTTCGGCACAATTTTGAAACATTTTTAAATATTGTTGAGCCAGCACAGGCCAACTGAACCTTTCTTTCACACTATGCCACCGATTTAATTCTGAGCCGGGGCTGGAGGGTCGTTCTAGTGTTTGCTGAATCAGCAACGCTAGAGTCCCAGGACTCTGAAGATCACCAAAGATCCCCTCCATTCCCAAAACATAATCCATGACTGGATGCCGGTGAGCGATCACTGGCAGGCCATGCATCAAGGCCTCTAAGTACACTCGACCAAAACCTTCTTGCAGAGAAGCCAGCGTAAAAAGATCTGATGCCCTGTAATAATCAGCTACCTCTTCATAAGGTACTGAGCGTGCCGAGAAGTTCGCCTCACCCAGCATCTCTCTTCCCAGAGCGATGACTTCATGTGAATGGGCATCCATGGCCCCAAGAAGTTGTAAAAAGGGGCGCGGCTCTGGCAATCTAGCCATTTCTTCGATCACATAGTCCATGCGTTTGTGCTTACGAGCGATCCATCCCACGCTCAGCACAATTGGACGTTCTTGAGGCAGGCCAAGTTTGGCGCGCAAACTACTCTTCACCTTTGCATCTGAAGCTGGTGCAGCCGACACTTTAATTCCGTACGGAAGCATGAAATGCTTATTGCAGGACTCCCCTGCTGAAAGAGCCTCATTCAAATACTGAGGTGCCACTTGGTGCACAAAGTCCGTTCGGTTGAACGGCGGATGGCACGGGCCGCCATTCGAAAAAAGAAGACGGTAAGGAACGCCGATCTGCCGCCTCCAGCGATGGAGCAAGAAACCAAGATTCGAGTCACTGTAAAAGATGACATGCGGGCGGTATTTTCGAATCGCCCTAACGGCAGTAGGGAAGGAAGAAAGCTGCTCCGCAACGTACGCGCTCCGTCGGATACAACGACCAAGCCAATACGCAAGGTGTCCCGTGCGTGGCAGATTCCAAAGTACATGCTCATCAGCCTTGGTTTCTCCTGCGCCTTTGCACACCGTCGCCTCCAGACCTGGGGTTTCACGCAGACCGTCAAAGGCCTCGCGAAAGAACGATTCGATGCCCCGATTGAAAATCCCGACACCCGTGCACAAAAAGAGAACCCGTGTCTGTTGCAATGAATAAAGGTTTTCCTCTTTCACTAGCTGTGCTTCGCTTGGTACTTTTCAAACATTAGTTTTATTAAATCCAGCCTATAAGTTTATTTGTATATTTTAATAAGCTACACACTTATTAATTACCGAATAATTAGAGGCTCTACGCGCCTACTTTGGCTCCATCCAGAGCCAAGCCATCCGCACGGGACGCCACTCACTGACGGCCCAGTCGATGTATGAGGCGGGGAGAAGCTTCATTCCTAGCGTGCGCCAAGGGACGTCTTTCTGTGTCCGTGGCTCCTGCCAGATGTGTGAGATTTGATGAGTCGCCTCAAATCTCGTTTTCAGTGTTTCAGTGACATTTGGAGTGATAAAGTCATGCAACTCCACCAGAATAGCCGCAGTTCGCAGAGCAGGCACAGCGATGGGATCA
>JBEBGU010000131.1:0-8189 GCA_040081325.1 Prosthecobacter sp. | reverse complement strand
CTTATTTTAGTCTTCTCAGTCAGGCTGGTGTGTCATCACACCAGCCTTTCTTTTTGCCCTGAAGGTCAGGACATGCTTCTGCGTTTACTTCGTCACATGAAAACTCTGCGCACTCGCCGCCACATTATCACAGCGCTCTTTCTCGGCACGGCACTCACGCTTTCTGCTCAAACAACAGAGATCAAGCCAAAGCCGAAAGCTCCCGTGCCTTTTGTCATTCCGCCAGATGTGAATGGCCTGAAGACGATCATCGCCACGCCTGAGAAGACGAAGCCGCTCAAGGTAGCGATCTTTGATGGCAAAGGTGCGCCGAATGATGGCATCGAAAATGTGAGTGGGCGCATCAAGTCCATCCCTGAGGCGACGGTGACGCGCGTGAAAGCTGAAGAATGGGCGACGATTGATTTGAAGCAGTTTGATGCCGTCGTTTTCTCAGGTGGCTCAGGCAGTGCGCAGGCGGAATCCCTCGGTGAAGCAGGGCGGAATAATGTGCGTGAGTACATCCGTGGCGGCGGCGGCTATGTCGGTGTCTGCGCGGGGGCTTATCTCGCTTGCTCGAATTTCAAGTGGGGTCTCGGCATCCTGAATGCCAGCACAGTCTCCAGCAAATGGCAGCGGGGTAAGGCGTTCTTGGATTCTGAGGTCACCGAAGCTGGGCACGCGCTGCTCGGTGATGTCAGAGGCTCATTCAAAATCCGCTATGCGAATGGCCCAATCATCAAACCTGCGGGACGCACGGACATCCCGGCTTACACGACGATCTCTGTTTTTAAATCGGAAATTGCTCTGAATGGCACTCCCGTGGGTGTGCAGGTGAACTCACCGGCACAGGCTCTTGGCACCTTTGGCAAAGGCCGCGTCTTCATCTCCAGTCCACACCCAGAAAACACTCCCGGCTTGGAGCACCTGATCCCGCGCGGCGTGCTGTGGGCGGCCGGACTCGATGCGCGTTAATGGGGAGACGACGCTTTTGGTTCGCGCAGCACTCAGCAGAAGTGCGCGCCGCGAGTGTTCACATAGAGCGAGAATAAACTCTGGCTGGCGGTGATGAAGAGGCGGTTCCGTTTCGGGCCACCGAAGCAGAGATTGCTGGCCGTCTCAGGCAGCTTGATGAAGCCGATACGCTGGCCTTCGGGATCGAAGACATGCACGCCATCGAAGCCATCGCCCACCCAGCCTGCACTAGCCCAAACATTGCCGTCGATGTCACAACGGACTCCATCCGAGCCGCCAGCCGCGATCTTCGGCGGAGTGCCCACACCTGATGAAACCACGCTGAACATTTTCTCCGAGCGCTCCATCCGCACCTGCCAGCCGTCAGTGATGGTATGGACTTTGATACTGCTGCTCATCTTGGTGAAATCCTTGCCTTTCCCGAGCTTCACCCCGTCGGCCACGTCGAAGACTTTGATGTTCTTTGGATCGCCCGTGTCAACGATGTAGAGCTTCTTGTAATCGGGGCTGAAACATAGGCCGTTGGGCTTCACCAATTCATCCGTGACCTTCTCGATCTTGCCACTCGGGTCGATGCGATAGACGGCTTCTTTGAGCAGCAGCTCGCCTTTGTTTCCCTCGTAATCCATCATGCTGCCGTAGCCTGGGTCGGTGAACCAAATGCCGCCATCAGGATGCACCACCGCATCGTTCGGTGCGTTGAAGGGCTTGCCGTCGAACTCCGAGGCGAGCACGGTGATTTTGCCATCGAGTTCATAGCGCACCACTTTGCGCGTGGCGTGCTCACAAGAGATCTGGCGGCCCTGAAAATCGAAGGTGTTGCCGTTGCTGTTGTTCGCGTTGTTACGCAGCACGCTGACGTGACCGTCTTCAGGCAGATAGCGCATCTGCGCGTTGTTCGGGATGTCACTCCAGACGAGATAATTACCCGCGCCATTCCAGGCCGGACCTTCTGCCCAAAGCATGCCCGTATGCAGCCGGCGGATCGGCGCGTTCCCCTGAATGAGTTTTTCAAACGCAGGCTCAAGCGCGATCACATCAGGATCTGGATAGCGCTCAGGATTCATCCCACTCCAATCACGAGCGAGGGCGGTGGTGGCAGAAGCGGCAAGGCTGGAAATAAAGGCGCGGCGTGAAGTACTCATGGGTGTGGTTTTCTATCGAAACGCCGTCCGCGATGCAAGCTCTCAGATCAGTCTGCGTTTCTCCGCGCCTATGAAAACTCTTTTGCTCATCTCGCTACTCACCCTGCCTGCCTTTGCCGAAGACTTGAAGCCCATGCTTGGAAAGCCGGGCACGCTGCTGCTAGAGGAGAAATTTGATGGCAGCGAAATGCCCAAGGGCTGGAATGCCAACACTGGCACTCTGCGCGTGGCCGATGGCAAACTCCACGCCGGGGAGAAGTCGAGCGACAAGCACATCGGGGCCTTTCGCTATCGTCTGCCTGTGCAGGACTGCGCTGTGCAGATCGAGTTCACCCTCGGTGAGATGCGCATCATCAATCTGGGTTACGACCCGGCAGAAGGTGAGCTGAAAAAGAAGGGGCATCTATTCTCAGTGACGATCACGCCCAAGAGTTGGTCGATCGTGGAGCACAATGACAAAGCAGACCCGGCCTCCAAGACCAAAGTGCTGGCCACTGCCAAGACGGACTTTGATCCGAAGCAGACCTACTCGCTGCTGCTGGAGTGCAAAGGCAATGACGTGGCGGTGCAGGTCACGGGCAAAGAGCCTCTGCGCGCCACTTCGGCAGACTTCCATGTCAAGAAGCCAGGACTCGTCTTTCGCATGGGCGGTAAGGACGGCCAGGAAGTGGCCTTTGATCAAGTGAAGGTCTGGGCACTTGAGTAACTAAAGACTCCACAGCAACCCGGCGACGAGCAGCCCTGCGGCCACCCAGTCCCGCGCGCCCAGACGATCCGCATCGCCTGTGTAGCGCAGCAGTTTAAAGAGCGCCCCCGTCGGGCAGCCATACTTGCAGTAGGCCAGCGGCTGAAACAGCGAGGTGACCAATCCGATCACTGCAATCGCCAGACTCGCCCAGCCGGCAATGCGAAAGAGATAGGCATCAAACGGCTCAAGAGAATTTAAGTCCACGGCCCAACCAACGATCACACTCACGAAGACGAAGCTGAGCAGGAGGAATGGTATTTTCGTCAGCCTGCACTCCTGCGCAGCGGTAACACGCCACTGCCATTTGAAACGTCGCGCGAGCAACTGCTGCAAGGCTCCGTGTGGACAGATGTGATGACAGTAAAGCTGCTTGCTCGTGAACACCGGTCCGAGCAAAGCAACGACCGTCAGCAAGAGTAAGCCAGGTGCGCTGCGCCAAGGCGTGCCATGTGCCGCCCAGCCCAGGAGCAACCCCTGAGATAACATTTCACCCGCGATGAAACCACCATACGCGACCAGCAGCGCATGGTGCAAATGCCGCAGCCATGCGTGGCCTCGCAGCCGCGTGAAGGCCATGAGGAAAGCCGAGAGCAACACGCTGACATGCCCCGTGTCCTGCCAGCGCCAATGGATCAGCCGCAGCCAGCCAGAAGGTTGCTGCTCAAGTAGGCTTTTAGCGCGCAGCTTCAGTCCCTCGGCCACGGAGTAACTCGTCTCTGTGGCCCCGGAAACACCTTCGACCTTCGCCGCCTTGAAGTCGATGTCTGCCAACTGCTCCAGCGTCATCTCATTGAAGAGCTTCTGAAAGTAATCGTCGCCAGTGACATAAGCGACGTAGCGCTTCGAGTCGTAGCTTTTGCGCAGCGCGATTCGTTTCAAAACACTGCCGCTCGCATCCAGCAGCATGAGCGTGTCCGTCGGGCCTTTGTAGCCCACGAGCGTATCAGTCACCGGCGAGGTGCGCACGGCGATGCCGATGAGCTTCCCCGAACCATCCAGCACCTCCTGCCCGCCTGCGTGTTTCGGTGATGGTTGCAGCTTAGCCGCCAAAGGCTCAAGTCGCTGCACCTCCGCCAGCGTGATCTCTTCCGGGAAACGCAGCGACGTGCCCCTAGCGCGACCCAGCTTCTCCAGCACGCCTTGCGCGATGGCCGCGCTCGTCAAGGTAGCACCCGTGACGATATGCAGCGGCTTCGTCTCTTTGAACTGCGCGAAGAACGCCCGATCCGCCACCACCTCCGCCACATGGTCGGCGGTGTCGTGACTCTTTAACAGGCGCACACCGGTCAGCTTGCCTTTCACATCGAAAACGAGCAGGCAATTCGAGGGACCTGAATAACCAATAATTTTGTCCGACTCAGGCGCCGTGGTGCAGACATAGCCGAGCGTCTCGCCCTCGCTGCCCAGCGCCGCCCGCCAGCCACTGCTCGGGTTCGCCACGCCCAGGGTGCTGATCTTGGGGAAATAATCCCGCAGCCGCTCCGGCATCAGCGCCACAGCAGCTTCCTCCTTTTCACGCACCTGCACGGTAGATCGGATCACCAGCACCGCAGCCACGAGTAGCCCTATCCGCCAGAGACGGATCAAGTGTGCGCGCAGGGTTTTGAAAGGCATCCGCACAACTTGGCGGAAAGCTAGCGGCTGTCACGTCACGGATGCACAAACTAAGTCTTACTGAATGAATAGTCGCCCTCGGGCTGTAGAAAGAATGACTCATGAAGTTCATCTCTGCTGCCATTCTCCTCGCTCTCGGTTCTTCTCTATTCGCCGAACAAGTCGGCCCGTGGGATCTCGATGCCCTCAAAAAAAACGTCCCCGCGATGAAGTGGCTGCGTCAGGATCAGGCGATTCATTCGCTGACCTATGCAGGTGAAAAATATCAAGACCATGACACCGAGGTCTTCGCCTTTTATGCCTCGCCCGTCACACTCGGTGAAGCCAAGCCAGGCACGAAATTCCCTGCTGTGGTCTGCATTCACGGCGGCGGCGGCACAGCCTTTGCCGATTGGGTCTATCTGTGGGCGAAGCGTGGCTACGCAGCCATCTCGATGGACTTGAACGGCTCGCGCCCACCTGATCCTGAATTTGATGCAAAAGGTGCCGCCATCGCGAACGGGCACCGTGGCATCCGCACACGTTTGCCCAGTGGCGGGCCACCGCACGGCAGTGTCGAAAAGTTTGACTCCATCGGCGGCGACACGAGCGACGACTGGCCCTTCCACGCCGCTGCGAGTGTGATTCGTGCGCACACCTTGCTGCGCAGCTTTCCAGAGGTCGATGCCGAGCACACCGCCGTCACCGGCATCAGTTGGGGCGGCTACACGACCTGCCTCGTTGCTTCACTCGATGATCGCTTCAAAGCCGCCGTGCCCGTCTATGGCTGCGGCTTCCTGCATGAAGGCGAGTCAGTGCAGAAGCCCAGCATCGACAAACTCGGCGACCGCGCCGCCGCGTGGGTCAAAGCGTACGATCCCGGTAGCCTCCTGCCGCGCTGCCATGTGCCCATCATGTTTGTAAATGGCACCAACGACGTTCATTACGTGCTCGATAGTTACATGAAGAGCTACAACGTCGTCCCCGGTGAGAAACACATGCGCATCCAAGTCAACATGCCGCACGGCCATCCACCCGGCTGGGCACCGCCAGAAATCGGCCTCTTCATCGACTCCAAATGCCGTGCTGGTAAAGCCTTGCCAGTCCCCGGCAAGCCCGAGATCAAAGGCGATCAAGTCATCGTCACCTGCGAAGCCGTGACCGCTTTGAAGAAAGCGGAACTCAACTACACCACCGACACTGGCCTACGCTCCAAGCGCAAATGGATCACCGTCCCCGCCACAATCACCAGTAGCATTATCACGGCTCCCAGACCACCCGCTGGCGCGAACACTTGGTTCATCACCATCACGGATGAGCGCGATGCGATGGTCAGCACAGAGGTCGTGCTTGAGTAGATTCGATTGACAATCGAATCGGCCCGGCCTCGATGTTATCAGCTCCTACTTCCGCCAGTCCTGCAAGTTTCGGAAGATCAAAACGAACCATCCTATAGCGGCAAAGCAGGATACGGGAAAGGCAAGTAGGCCAAAAGTCCAAAGCGCCGCATAGGCGGTATCTTGAGACGATTTATCGGCGTCACGAATGCCACCCATGATGTTAAAGATCACATGATGAAGATTCAGCTCGACGAGTGAGAGGAAGATGATGGCCAGTGGCATAGCCGCTCCGACGAATGTCATCCAACCGGTGAATAGTCCAAATCTGAAAAGGTAGTGAATCCACAAGGTAAGTCGCCACAGCGCCACGACTCCGAGGAATTGCAGATTCATTTGGTTGGCCGCTTCCAGAGCCAGCCATTTCTCGACAGGTATGGCGTAGAGCATGGCTGGCGGCGCTGTCATTGAAACAAAACTCAGGATGCCCACATAGCTAAATCGTTCTGGATCGATTGGCTTCACGATGATCCAGAGCAGTGCCGTGAGAACGAAAACATAGGCTACCGAACCCACTCCCGCGTGTTGGAGTAACGTCGCACGGGGATCATCCCAATAACGACCCATGCCGACGATCCAGCACGCCAAAAGTCCCGCACTGAGATGACGTTTGTCGAGACTCTGGTAGTCTTCAAAGCTGCACCGAAAAGTCAGCAGGCGCAGCCACAGGCGTAAAAGGGATTCGGTGGAGTTCATGTCGAGAGTGACGAATGCAGTTTTTGAAAGTCTTGCGGCGGCTAGCCACACGCTGATCAGAATACACCTCCTTCATCAGCCAGCGAAAGCCCTGTTTCATCGACTCGACAGACATTTGAGCAGGCTGAAAAGTTAAGTCGAAAAGCGTGTGTTGACTCCATGAAGCATCCGCTAGTAGCCGCCCCTCAGCCGCTAACTGCTGCCTCAGGCTTGTGCCTGGAAAAGGAGTCAGCAGAGTAATCTGCGCCTCTGAAAGCTCCAGCGAGTCGATGTAGTCTAGCGTACGCTGAAAAATGTCTGGCCCGTCTTGATCGAACCCGAGGATAAAACAGCCATTCACTGAGATGCCGTGGTCTTGGATGCGTCGCACCTGCTCCGCATAGTCTCGATGTCGGCGCGATTTCCAATCTTGCGCGTCCACGCCACGCATCGATTCAGAGGCTGCCGACTCCAGTCCGATCAAAACCTGCGTGCAGCCAGAATCTCCCAGCAGATGCAAAAGCTCATCGTCATCCGCCAGAGAAATGTCGGACTCAGTGAACCATTTCACAGGATACTCAGACAAGAGCCGCACAAGATCACGCGACCACTTTTTATCCACAAAAGTATTATCATCCGCCAGCTCGATAAACGGGCGCGGCCAAAGGGAAAGGATAGCCTCCAGCTCACGACGAATCTGCTCATGAGATTTCTTTCGATATGGGCTGATCGTGCGTGATGCCGCGCAGAACGAGCAGTGTAGCGGGCACCCGCGGGTGGTTTGAAGAGTGAGGCGATTATAGCGTTCTAGATCCAGTAAATCATATCGCGGCACCGGTTGCTCTTCGTGAAATGAGGAGGGCACAGATGCTGTCGCCGCGTCATAGTGTGACAACCAAGTCCCACGCTCAAGATCGGTGATGACTTGGGGCCAAAGGCGCTCTCCTTCACCTTTGACCACAATGTCAGCGTGACATGCCGCCTCATCCGGCAAGGCACTGACGTGGAGTCCGCCCAAAATGACGACCACTCCAAGAGAGCGTAGCGCACTCGCCAAGACATAAGTCTCATCAATCCGCGCAGTTAGTGATGAGATCGCTACGACCATAAAACCATCCGCGACGATCTGCTCGGCAGCATCTTCGGGCAGTTCATCATACTCACGATACGCCACCGACCAATCCGCTGGCGTGTGAGCCGCCAATGTGAGCAGACCCAGACTCGGCAGTGAAGCGATCACACGACTGCGCTCGACAAAGCCAGGCAGAGTGAGGCCAAGACTCAGCAACTCCTGATCAAAAACCCGCACACCACTCATCGCCAGAAAAAGCAGCTTTTTCCGTTCCGGGAGATTGAAAGGTGTTAGCGCAGTCATTGATTGAGCAATGCCTAGCATTAGCGCCATGATCCGCACTCTTTTGATGAGATGACTAAACCCTCACTTGAATCCCTTGGCACCGATTTGCTCCTTACGACTATGTGGGAGCGTCTCCGCTGCCTCACTCTGCCCTTTCTGACTTAGGCGGGATTTTTCTATGCGGGCGGAAAAGAGTGGTGGTTCGCTGCTGCTCTACTTGTGGGCATGAAGTTAGGAACCCCGGCTTTAGACGGTTCTGGGAGGGTGGTGGCACTCCCAGCTACTGCTTCAAAGCGGTGTTCCAAACGACGAACGCTGGC
>JBEBGU010000891.1:0-2141 GCA_040081325.1 Prosthecobacter sp. | reverse complement strand
CGGTATCGCGCCTCAAGAACGCGCCAGTACACAGGATCGGCGGCTTGATGAATTCCTGTGTCGCTTGAATGACTGGCCTCTCGATCAGCCGCTCAAGCTCACCCAACTCATCTCTGGCAGTCAGCTCAGTGCCCGACGCATTCATGATCTCCTGCGCGCACATCTTGGCATGACCGCCCAGGTCTGGCTGGAGCGCCGCAGGCTCGAAGCAGCCCGCCATCGCCTGACAAGTGAAGACACCGCGCTCAAAGAGATCGCCTTTGCCATTGGTTTCCGGCATCCACCGCACTTCACCGCGTGGTTTAAGCGCCACACTGGCATGACGCCGACGGCGTTTCGTGCCGGGCGTGGAGTGGAGGGAGCTTGAGGTGATTCAAATGCACCACATCCAAACATAGACTTTTGTCTTGGTGGAGTCAGTGATGATTGTGAAGTCCCAGCTGCCCGATTCTTTGGAGTAGGTTCTGCCACCCACCCATTGCTTGGGATCGGGACAGTCTGGAAGTCGTTTGATAGGTGGCAGATATTGAACACCTTCAGCAGTAAGCACTGCTCCCGTCTCCAACTCCATGTCCGTGGTGAGTTTGTCCAAGCTCTCCGCGCTGCATTCAAAGTAATAGGTGATTGAGTAGTCGGATAATCCGCCACCCCATAGGTGGTATTTTACACGCTTTGCATCCACAGGCATCTCCACTCCAGCGAAACGCTTGTAGCTGCCGTGAGCTGTGGGCGGATACAGGATGAGCCAGACGACAATCAAAAGGACTTGAGCAAGAGAGGGCGCCAATACCCAATGGGTCCGAAAACGTTTCCATTGGAACCAATGATAAAGGCCCCATACAGCCAAGCTCCAGGAGAGGATGAGGACGCACCAGTTGATGCCAACAAAGAAGAACTGAATCAGCCCGCTCAGCAAACCATCCAGAGGGTCACTCCATCGGATAGTTTGATCGATCACAAAGCTGCCCGTGACGAGAGCAAACGAGATCAGCAGCAGACGCCACATAGGCTGATTCCCGGATTTTGGTTCGGTTCTTGGTGTCTCCGGCTCGATCATGCTGTGCTTCAATCACAAAGCCCATCAGATGTCACCTCTGTTTATTTAGCGAGGCATTTTCGACATTACGAGACTGTACTTCCTCCCTTGCTTTCCCCGCAGCCATGCCTTCTCATGGCGGTCTCAATTTTCAAAACTCATGGGCGCACAATGGAAACAGAAATGGCGGGAACTTGCCGCTGATCAAAAGGGCAAAATCGTCGGCAAGCTGACGCGTGAAATTCAGGTGGCTGCTCGCCTGGGCGGCGCTGATCCAGATTTGAATGCCCGGCTTTATGCCGCCATCGCCGCTGCGCGGAAACAGAGTGTGACCCGCGACTCCATCGAGCGTGCTGTTGCCAAGGGCAGCGGCGTCGGTGGTGATCCGGTGAACTACCAGACCGTGATCTTTGAGGGCTTCGCCCCGCATCGAGTGCCTGTGATGGTCGAGTGCCTGACGGACAACAACAACCGCACGTCCTCTGAAGTGCGGATGCTCTTCAAAGCGGGCAGCATGGGCACACCGGGCTCGGTGGCCTGGATGTTCGAGCATTGCGGTCTGATCGAAGGCCAGCATAAAGATAAATCACTCGACATCGAAGTCGCAGCGCTGGAAGCCGAGGCGGACAATGTGGAGCCGCTGGAACTCGACGAGGAAGACGCGGCAGGTCACATCGGCGCGCGCTTCTTTTGTGGCAGCACGAGTCTGGATGTGGTGACGAAGGCACTGAAAGCCGCAGGTTGGGTCATCACGACCTCCGAGCTGCACTACCATCCGAAGGATTATCCAGAGCTGAGTGAGGAGCAGCAGGAAGAGGTGAAAAACTTCCTGCAAGGTCTCGACGGCCACGCGGACGTGCATCGTGTTTACGCAGCGCTGAAGTAGTTGGATCAAGGCGTGGCTGCCTGGGTGATAATCACAGGCGGTCCGTCAAACTTGGGGCGCGTTTGCAGCAGTGTCACGTCGAGTACAGCCTGCACGCGGGCCAGATACTCGCGAAGATAAGTCGTGGGAGCGAAGCTGCGGGAGACTTCAGCGGCGTCGAAACCCACGGCATCAAGGCCGCGCTGCCGGGCGAGAAAGATGGCGCGCTCATTGTGAAAG
>JBEBGU010000890.1:0-2148 GCA_040081325.1 Prosthecobacter sp. | reverse complement strand
ATTGAAGGTCGCTGGCTTGTCGGAGAGCACATGGAAGCCGCTTTCCAGCGCGAGCGTGGCCGCAGGGAAGTGCATGTGATTCGGTGTGACGATGGAAACAAAATCCATGCGCTTGTCCGCTGGTAGTGCCGCTTCAGCCTTGATCATTTCCTCAAAGGTTCCGTAACAGCGGTCGGCAGGCAGGAAGAAATCAGCACCGCTGTCCTTGGACTTCTGTGGATTGGAGGAGAAGGCTCCGCAGACGAGTTCCGTCTGTTGGTCGATTGCTGCTGCGATACGATGAACGCCGCCGATGAAGGCTCCACGTCCGCCGCCGATCATGCCATAACGAATTTTTCGGCTCATAAAATTAAGTTTCAGTGTGTTGGGTTGTTAGTCTGGAAGTCTTGGAAAGGAGTGCCGATTCTGGCGCAGGCTTTACGGTCGGGTCAAGCACTGAGCACAGCTCTGGTGCTGATAAAAATGAGCCTGTCTTGACTTTAGTCGTAGAGACGGCATCACATCCGCTCCCTATCCACTCATGCCTTCTGCTCCTGCACCCAAATACTGGGCCGTTCGCGGTTCATCGATCCACAATCGCGGCCTCTTTGCCCGCTTGGACATTCCCAATGACGTGCCCATCATCGAATATGTCGGCGAGAAGATCACCAAGGCGGAAAGCACCCGCCGTGGTTTGGCCCTGGAGGCGAAGGCGAAGAAGACCGGTGGTGCCGCCGTGTACATTTTCACCCTGAATGCCCGCTACGACATCGACGGCGGCTACCCTGGTAATCCTGCCCGCTTGGTGAATCACTCCTGTAGCGGCAATTGTGAGTCCTACATCATGCGTGGTCGCATCTGGATCTACTCGACTCGCGAGATCAAAAAGGGTGAAGAGCTAACTTACAATTACGGTTTTGATCTGGATACCTGGGAGGATCACCCGTGCCGCTGCGGACAGGCTGATTGCGTGGGCTACATTGTGGACAAGCAGCATTGGCCAAAGCTGCGCAGCATTCTGAAGAAACGCGCACAGCGTCAGGAGAAGATCGCTGAGCTGGAAAAGAGGGCGCGTGCTCTGAAGAAGGAATTGCGTGCGCTGGCTCCGGTTAAAAAGACTCCGGCGAAGAAGGCGCGAAAGGCGGTTTAATACCTCGGCACGCTGGCATCGACCGTCTCTGACCATGCGGTGATGCCTCCGGCAACGTTGGTCACATTCGCGAAGCCGAGTCCTTGTAATGTGGCCACAGCTTTAGCGCTGCGACCCCCGAGCTCGCAGTGAACATAGACGGGAACATCACGTGGGATTTCGACTGAACGGGCAGCAACTTGAGCCAGTGGAATAAGCTGTGAGCCTTGAATGCGTGCGGTGTTGTATTCATCAGGCTCGCGGACATCGAGCAGGAAGTGTGGGGTGCCACGCTGTCTGAGCTGATGCAAATCTTGGACGCTAATCGTCGGCACCGTGGCTGGTGGCGTGATGCCACAAAAGCCCTCGTAGTCGATGGGTCCGGTGATCGTCGGATGGTCGCTGCACACGGGGCACTCGGGGTCGCGCCGCAGAGTGAAAGTGCGGAAGCGAAGACTGAGAGTGTCCACATGCAGTAGCTTGCCCAAGAGTGGTTGGCCGATGCCTGTGATGAGTTTGATCGCCTCAAGCGCCTGCATGGTTCCGACGATGCCTGGCAACACGCCGAGCACTCCGCCCTCGGCACAACTTGGGACTAACCCTGGCTTCGGAGGCTGGGGCGACATGCAGCGGTAACAGGGTGCACCGAGATGCGGAGCAAAGACGCCGACCTGCCCCTCAAAGCGCAGAATGCTGCCATAGACATTGGGTTTCTTCAGCCAAACGGCGACATCATTCGACAGGTAGCGTGTGGGGAAGTTGTCGGTGCCATCAATAATGACATCGTAGTTTGCGGCGATGCGCATGGCGTTGGTGGCAGTGAATCGCTCAGCATACGTTTCGACATCGAGATGCGGATTGATGTCCAGCAGTCGCTCACGCGCAGCATCTAGCTTGGGCCGACCGATCGCACTTTGGCCAAAGAGAAGCTGGCGCTGCAAATTAGAAACCTCCACCACATCATCAAATGGCACACCAGGGGCTTCATCCAGCTCAAACAACAACAAATCAGAAAGCGAAGACTGTGTACCTTCTATTTG
>JBEBGU010000130.1:0-8240 GCA_040081325.1 Prosthecobacter sp. | reverse complement strand
TGGCGGCGTGTTTTGACGCCCAGCACAGGCGCTGATTATGCGAATCTCATGTTCATCATTCGCGGCGCACGGGCATTCTTTGAGGAGCAGGAAAAGGACTTCACCAAAGTCGGCGTGCAGGCGATGGATGAGCGCACGCTGAGTGTCGAATTGGAGAACCCGACGCCTTACTTTATCGACCTTTGTTCATTCGTCACGCTCGCGCCAGTCTCGCTCAGCGCCATCCGCCAGCATGACTCAGCGTGGATCAAGCCGCAGAACATCGTCACCAATGGGGCCTACATTTTGGAAGACTGGCGGCTCGATGATCACATCCGCCTGAAGAAAAATCCACGCTACTGGGACGCGGTAAATGTGAAAATGCGCACCGTGGAAGTGAAGCCGGTGCAGGATGCGAACACCGCGCTCAGTTACTTCCACACCGGCCAGTGTGATCTCATGATGGACAAGGGCATGGTGCCACCATCGCTCACGCAAAAGCTCAAGCAGGAGCCGTGGTTTCACACCGGACCGTTTCTCGGCACTTGGTTCATTCGCATCAATGTCACACGTCCGCCTTTCAACGATCCGCGCGTGCGCCAAGCCTTTGCGTTAGCGGTGGATAAGAAGCGCATCGTCGAAAAAATCACGCAGCTCGGCGAGCCTGTGGCCAGCAGCATCACACCTCCGGGAGCGGGTCAGAATTATCAGCCGCCATCTGGCTTGAATTATGATGTGCAGCGCGCGCGCGATCTGCTCACGCAGGCTGGTTTTCCAGGCGGCAAAGGCTTCCCACGAATCGAGTATCTCTACATCCCGTTGCCCATCGAGCGCAGCATCGCCATTGAGCTGCAATCCATGTGGCAGGAGGCGCTCGGTGTGACGGTGAATCTCACGAAGCAGGAGCAGAAAGTGTGGCTCAAATCCATGCGTGAGCTGGACTATCATCTGTGCCGTTCGAGCTGGGTAGGCGACTACAATGACCCGAGCACCTTCATGGATCTCTTCACCAAAGGGAACGGCCAGAACCGCACAGGCTACGCTAGTGGTGCTTATGATGACTTCATCTCTGCCGCAGCGCGTGAGCCGGACACGCAGCGCAGAAACTCACTTTTCCAGCAAGCCGAGAGCCTGCTCATCAGCACCGACACGGCTTTGATTCCTGTCTATTTCTACGTCGGCGTGCAGTTCTACCACAGCGACCGACTCATCGGCGTGCAGGGTAATTTGATCGACGATCATCCCTTCCGCTGCATGAGCTGGAAGTGAAGCATGAGGCGGCTTTGACAATCCTCCATCCACCGCCAATCTGCCGCTGATGTCAGACGCCCCACTTCTCCGCACGCCCCTGTATAAAAGCCATGTCGCCCTCGGTGGCAAAGTCATCCCTTTCGCGGGCTGGGAGATGCCAGTGCAATACACGGGCATCGTGCAGGAGCATCAGGCGGTGCGGAAAGCAGCCGGCGTTTTCGACATCTCGCACATGGGCCAGTTCATCGTCAGCGGTGGTGATGCGCTATCTTTTCTGAATCGCGCGCTGACCAACGATGTCTCGAAGCTGGAGATCGGTCAGGGCCAGTACTCGCTTCTGCTCAATGAAGCAGGCGGCGTGATCGACGACCTCATTCTTTATCGCACCAGCGCCAAAGAATTCTTCCTCGTCGTCAATGCGAGCAAGATCGCCGAAGACTGGGCGCAGCTTCAAAGCCTGCTCACCGATGCCGATGATGTACACATGGCCAATCTCAGCAATGCCAACGCCGGACTCGCCATTCAGGGACCGAAAAGCCAGGCCGTGTTTGATCGCGTGTTTGGAGGCGCTGCCCCCTTTCCTCCGCACAATAGTATCTTCATCGCCTCCAGCGACGAAGGCTTCATGTGGCTCTGCGGCACCGGCTACACCGGCGAGGAGGGCTTCGAGTTCTTCATGCCCGCCGCCACGGCCACGACTTGGTTCGACAAGTTCGTTGCTGCTGTTCGTGAAGAAGGCGGTCAGCCCTGCGGCCTCGGCGCGCGCGACACCCTGCGCTTGGAAATGGGCTACCCGCTCAATGGCAACGACCTATTCCCCGACAAATCCCCGCTTCAGGCCGGACTTGGATTCTTCGTCGCCATGGACAAAGGCGACTTCATCGGCAAAGCCGCGCTCGTCGCGCAAAAAGCCGCTGGCCTGCCCAGCAAACTCGCCGCCTTCAAGATGCTCGGCACTGCCCCACCTCCGCGCCCGCATTATCCCATCGCCTTCAACGGAGAGATCGTCAGCGAAGTCGCCAGCGGCACCCAATCCCCCAGCCTCAGCACCGGCATCGGCATGGCCTACCTACCACTGGACGTCACCAAGCTCGGCACCCAGATCGAGATCGAAATCCGTGGCCGGCGATTTCCCGCCGAGGTGGTGAAGAAGCCGTTTTATCGGAAGGCGGAGTGATGAATGCAAAACCAATTTCACTCGGCTAAAAAGCTTTATCCTTCGAAAAGCAGATGGCGAATAAGCTTCCAGACGTCAACGAACTCTATTCCACCTTTTTCGACCGGTGGTATGGGGAAGAAGATCGAAAGCGGAAAGGATTTGAGTTCGCGCGACCTGATATGATGAAGTGTTACAAATCTGGTTTAACGCCATCGGAAATCAGTTGTTTAACCGAAGAGTTTCAAGACGAGGCAATAGCCAGAGTTCACAGGATGGTGGGATCAGCAAAGACCGACTGGGCACGCTATCTTGCCGTTAATGGAGAAATCGACGAACAATGGGTTCTTGCTGCGGATAAGCACTATGACCGCAAGGCAATCAGGCAATTGATCAAAATTTCTGATCCATCTGATTTCTCGAACGATTTGGTTGTTACGGTCTGTCAGTTTGGAGCTGTGCTCGGTGAAGTATTACGACAGAACAAACCGCGACTGCTATGGCTTCCCGAATGGCCTTATTGGGAAACCAGTTTGTATGACCCAATATCAGGAAACGTCATTCCAACATTTCACTGGGCGATGAAGAAGTTCAGTTCCTATGGAGTTGATGACGGATTTGTCGAAAAACTGCATTGCTGCGTTCACATCCTCGACAATCCCGATGGATAGATGAACTCTGTTTTCGTCATTCCAGCATTCGTCATTTTTCCCCATGTCAGATCCCCTCTACGTCATCGGTCATCGCAATCCAGATACGGACGCCATTTGCGCGGCCATTGGGTATGCGGCATTTCTTCGTCAGGTTCGCGAGGATGAAGTCATCGCGGCGTGTTGTGGGGAGATCAATGCGCGGACGAGCTGGGTGCTGAAGCTGGCGGGACTGGAGCCGCCTAAGCTGCTGCTGGATGTGCGGCCCACGGCGGGAATCGTGTGTCGTAAAGAAGTGCTGACGGCGACGCCGAATGAGACGTTTCTGTCGGTGTATCGGAAGATGATGGAGCACAGCTTCCGCTCCATCCCAGTGGTGAATGAGGAGCACCGGCTGCTGGGAATGCCGACGATCCAGGAGATGGCGCAGCTTTTCCTGCCGAGTGATGCGACGCACAGCGCAGCTAACCGCGAAGTGCGCACGAGTGTCCATAACATGGTCGCTGCATTGGGTGGCAAACTGATCGGCAACACGAGCCAGGTCGATGCAGTGGAGGATCTGGTGCTCGTCGTTGCGGCGTCGAGCGTCGAAACTTCGCGTGACCGCGCCAAGCAGTTTCCGCCGCGTCAGCTCGTGCTGGTCACGGGCGGCTTCATGCCTTGGGACAGCCTTTTGCAGCAGGCTAAGGAGAAGGGCATCAGCGTGATCGCCGCCTCGCAGGATACGGCTAGCGCCTCGCAGCTCATTCGTTTCTCTCGCCCGATCGCGGAGGCGTTGATCCATGATTACCTTTCCTTCACCACGCGCACGCCCTTGCGCGAGATCATTCATACGGTGCAAAATTCCCATCAGCCGCTGTTCCCGGTGATCGATGAAGAATCGGGCAGGCTGGAAGGTGTTTTTTCCAAGTCGGATCTCGTCGAGGTGCCGCGCACGAGGCTCGTGCTGGTGGATCACAATGAGTTCAGCCAAGCCGTGGCCGGGGCGGATGAAGCGGAGATCGTTGAGGTGATCGACCACCATCGACTCAGCGGTAATCTGCGCACGAAGGAGCCTGTGCGTTTCATCAATGAACCCGTCGGCAGCACCAGCACCATCGTCGGCATCATGTATCGGATGCGCGGCCTGACGCCGGACAAAGCCACGGCCATCTGCCTCTGCGCGGGTTTGATCTCTGACACGCTGAATCTCACCAGCCCAACTTCGACGAATACAGATCGCGAGATTTTGGAATGGCTGGCCAAGGTGGCGAACATCGACGCTGCGCAGTTTGTGAAGGACTTCTTCGCCGCAGGTTCATTGCTGCGCGAGGCCACACCGGCCCGTGCCATTGAAGGTGACCGCAAGGTCTTCGAGGAAAACGGCTGGCGTATCAGCATCAGTCAGATCGAGGAAATGGGCCTGGAGGAGTTCTGGAAAAAGCAGGCCGAGCTTCATGCCGCACTCACGGCGCTCGTCACCGCACACAGCCTGCACTTTGCCTGCCTCATGGTCACCGACATCACCTCGCATTACAGCGTGCTTTTGATCGCCGGAGACAAGCGCGTGGCCGCAGCCATCGACTACCACGAGCGCAGCCCGCAGGTCTATGAGATGCCCGGCGTGGTCAGCCGGAAGAAGCAGCTCTTCCCGTATCTGAGCAATCTCGTCAGCAAGCTCACGCCGCCGTGATGTGGTCTTCAACCCGTCACGAATAAAGTTACCCATTTTCTATGAATGCCCCAAAAATCCTCGCCTTCGCTGGCAGTACTCGAAGTCATTCCTTCAACAAACAACTGGTCCGATCTGCGGCTGAGGCTGCCCGTGCCGCTGGCGCGGAAGTCACCGTTCTCGATCTGCGTGATCTGCCGCTGCCTCTGTTCGATGAAGACTTCGAGACCGATCACGGTCTGCCCGAGAACGCTAAAAAGCTAAAGGCGCTGCTTCGTGACCACGATGGCTTTCTCATCGCTTCTCCAGAGTACAACAGCTCCATCACCGCTGTCCTCAAAAACGCCCTCGATTGGGCATCGCGTAGCGAGACGGATGACGAGCCTTCACTGTCAGCTTTTCGTGGTAAAACCGCTGTCCTGCTTAGTGCCTCGCCGGGTGCTTTTGGTGGTATGCGCGGTCTCGTTCATTTGCGCGCCATTCTTGGTAACATCGGAGTCATCGTCCTGCCAGACCAAGTCGCCCTACCCAAGGCTCACGAAGCTTTTGACGCCAATGGCCAACTCAAAGAAGAGCGCCCTGCTAAACAAGTCGCAGCACTTGCAAGCGGCCTCGTCAGCTTCCTGAAAAAGCATGTGAGTTAGGTTCACAGTCGTTGTGCTATTTCCCCATGTATTGTCGGCGCTCCGCTTCCGGCAGTTTCTCGATGGCATAGCGCAGCATGGTGCGTGGCATGTTCATAGCGTGTTTGTCGAGAAAAGAGCGTAGCACAGATGCATCACGCTTACCCACTTCACGCAGCATCCAGCCGCAGGCTTTATGCATGAGATCATGCGGATGCGTGAGGAAGCTTTCACAAAGGCGAATAGTGTCTCCGAACTCGCCTGCGCGAATGAATGTCTGAGTCGCCAGCACGGCGATGCGCTGTTCCCACAGGCTTTGTGATGAAGCGAGTTTCTTTAAAATGGCGCGGTCACGAGTGAGCAGCCATTTGCCCAAAATGTACGGCGCGCTCGTGTCCACCAGATCCCAGTTGTTGATCCATTCCGTGTTCGCCAAATAAAGATCGACGATGTGAGCTTGGGTCTTCTCGTCCTGCTTCGACTTCTCGAATCGTCTGACTAAAATCAGCAGTGCTAGCAGCCGCTCTTCGTGCCATTTTGAGTGCAGCAATGTCAGCAGATTTGCTTCAGCTAAATCATCCGTCTCTGGCACCATGGCGCGGATCTGTGGCACGCTCAGGCCGAAAAACTTGTCCCCCTCACCATACTGGCCAGGCCCCGTTTTGAAGAAGCTTTGAGACACTGCCGCGCGCTCGGAGCTAGCCTGGGCGCGGAGTTGTTGATGGAGATGGGTGAGGGTCATGGTCTGAGGTGGAAAATAGAAGCTGGAAAACGAGAATGACGCTTTAAATCATTTCGCAATGTGGGCGCTGAAATTCTTGTGGCTGGCATCCCTTATTTGCGATTAGATGGGTCGTATAGATTTTCTAACCCAGCCACGATGTCGAACCCCGAAACACAAGCATCTGATCAGGTGAAGGAAACTTCATCGGCACCTGATCTGCGCAATTTTGAGGCGCACTACAAGCTCTTGTGCTGTCTGCTCGATTACATTCCTGACCGGATTTATTTCAAGGACAAGAATGGTGCATTCATCCTCGTGAGCCGCTCCGAGGCCGGCTATTTGGGAGCAACAGATCCGGCTGATATTGTCGGTAAAACGGATTTCGATTTCTTTGAGCCACATCTGGCTCAGGCGTCGATGGATGATGAGAGAGACGTGATGCAGAGTGGGCATCCGGTCAGAGGCAAAGAGGAAAAAAAACTGCTGCTCGATGGCCGGGCAGGTTGGGCGCTGGTGGACAAGATACCGCTGCGCGATACTGACGGTACTATCATAGGAACCTGCGGCGTCTCAAAGGACATCACTCGGCTGAAGGAGACTGAGGAGGCGCTTCATTTGGCTAACGCGACGCTCGTGGCGCAAAAGGCTGAGTTGGAACGTATGATCGTGCTGCGAGAGCAGGCGGAATGTGAAATGTACGCCGCCAAGCAGGAAGCCGAGGAGGCTAGCAGAGGCCTGGGGCCATTTTTCCAGGTCGCTTTGGACATGCTCTGCATCGCGGGTATGGACGGCTACTTCAAGCGGATCAATCCCGCCTTTTGCACCACGCTGGGTTACCCTGAGGCGGAGCTTTTGGACAAGCCTTTCTTCGACTGGGTACATCCTGATGATCTACCCAAGACTTTGGCTGCGGTCGAGCATCTGGGGGCAGGAAAAAACCTGGCCAATTTTGTTAACCGCTACCGCCATCATGATGGTCACTACCTGTGGATCGAGTGGACCGCCGCTCCCCATGACGATGGCACGGCACTCTATGCCGCAGCGAGAAACATCACCTCCCGTATCGAGATCGAGTCGGAACTCAATGAGGCACGAAAGGCGGCTGAAGCTGCGAACCGGGCGAAGAGCTCCTTCCTAGCAAACATGAGTCATGAGATCCGCACGCCGATGAATGGTGTGATTGGCATGACTGAGCTTTTACTGAATACGGATATGACCGCCGATCAGCGGGGTTATCTCGGCCTGGTGAGGCAGTCGGCGGATTCATTGATGACGGTGCTCAATGACATTCTCGATTTCTCCAAGATCGAGGCTGGTAAAATGGAGCTGGAGAAGCATGAGTTTGATCTCCGGGATGCTATCGGGGACACGCTGCAAACGCTGGCGGTGCGCTCGGCTGAAAAGGGTATCGAGCTAGCCTACATGGTCCGCGCAAACGTGCCGGATTGCCTTATCGGAGATGTCAGCCGCCTGCGCCAGATCATCATCAATCTGGTGGGCAATGCGATCAAGTTTACTCAACAAGGAGAGATCGTGGTGGAGATCGAAGCGGAGTCAGTCACGACGGATCAAGTGTCGCTGCATGTGCTGGTGAGAGACACGGGAATCGGCATCGCCAGAGACAGGCATGAGGATGTGTTTGAATCCTTCACCCAAGCCGAGGGTTCCACTACTCGCCGCTTTGGTGGCACTGGGCTTGGTTTGACTATTTCACGGCAGCTCGCTGAACTCATGAAGGGCCGTCTCTGGCTGGAGAGCGAACCGGGCACGGGCAGTGTGTTTCATTTCACGGCCTTGTTTGATCTAGGCACTGAGAGGCCTGCTGATGCACGCCAGATGCCGGAGACACTGCATGAGCTACCCGTGCTCATCGTGGATGATAATGCGACCAACCGCATGATCATGGAGCAGATGCTCAGAAACTGGGGGATGCAGCCAGTGCTCGCCACCAGCGGTCCTGAGGCTTTACAGATTCTAGAAGCAGCCCAAGCGGCGGGCACAGCCTTCCGGCTCATGCTGCTCGAATACATGATGCCAGAGATGGACGGTATCGAGGTCTCACGCCATGTGCATGATCGGTTCGGCGTGCTGGCCCCCAAGATATTGATCCTCTCGTCTGGCAGCCGCTTTGCAGAAAGCTCAGGTGCCGCGCTTGTCGGCATCGAGCGCTTCCTCTCGAAACCAGTGAAGCAGTCAGACCTTTTCG
>JBEBGU010000889.1:0-2157 GCA_040081325.1 Prosthecobacter sp. | reverse complement strand
GCAGGCCTGGTCCGCATAGCCACAGACAGTGATCACGGTTTCCACATCGCGGACGAGGAAATCGTTCATGTGCTTGCTCGTGTGCGCGGAGATGTCGATACCGATTTCAGCCATCGCGGCGATGCCGAGTGGGTGGACATAACCCGCTGGCTTGGAGCCAGCACTGGCGACTTCGAGTATGTCACCCGCGACGGAGCGCAGGAGGCCTTCAGCAAGATGGGAGCGGCAGGAATTGCCGGTGCAGAGGATGAGGACGAGGGGTTTCATGTTAGCAGCATTTGGAGCCTGGAGTGCAGGCCGTTGGTGAACATTCGCCGGGCAGGCAAAGGCCGCGAGCGAGACAGTCCGTGTGTTTTAATCCGAGGCGAAAAACGAGCGTGTCACCGATGACCACCCTGCCCTCCACGGGAAACTGCGCCACGACGCCGTCTTCATATTCGATCTCAACAGGCAGATCGTGATGTGGCAGAACATCGCCTGCTTTATCAAAGATCATGGCCAGCTTTCCGGCAATGAGGCGATGTTCAACATCGTCATGCACCCAGGTCTGTAGCAGACAAGTCTCCAGCGTGCGCCGCGTGCCGCCGCAGTCGATGAAGCGCTTCATCACATGCCCCACTTCAGTCACATGAAAGTGCGCGGCGATGAGGCCACCGTCAGGCAGCAAGAATTGGATCGGCTTGTCAGGATGCGCACGCAGCGCGGTGAGGAAGTCTGTGATGTTCATGGGATGTTTAGCAGCAGGTGGTTTTTTTTCCGCCGCAGGCCAGCCGGTCCACGCAGCGGAGGAAGTCGCCCAGGCAGTCGCAGGCGAGCGAGTAGTAAATGTTCAGCCCGCGCTTCTCGCAGTTCAGCACACCGGCCTCGCGCATGAGAGTGAGGTGCTTGGAAACGGTGCTCATATCTGCGCCGACGAGGTCCTTGAGGTCGCAGACGCACATCTCCCCCTTCATCAACGCCTCGGCGATCAGCAGTCGCGATGGATGCCCCAGCGCCTTGATCACGGCGGCACGGTCTTCGAGGCTTTTTTTGGCGATAGGCATCTATTTGGCTTTTTAGCCAATTAATAGGAAGTGGCAAACACTATATTTTTTGCCTCATCCGCGCAGTGGGTAGCGATTTGGCTGCTACCGGGTGTGGCCTCAATGGCTTTGTTTGCCTGGCTGCTCACGCTGCATCCTCACATGCGGCCTGTGGCGACGTGTATGAGGTCGCGTCCTGGCTGTGGCTGATCGTTGTGTGCATGATGGTTGAGCGGAAGCCTCATGCGCAAACCTCCATAGTTACCGACTGCATCAGGTCTGCAAACTCGGACTCTGATACGTCAAGCTGAGTGGTCTGGATGATCACATACGGTTCATCGGGAGGTGAATAGCCTCCATACCAAGAGTTCTCCTGGAGCATCTGGCGGTGCCAAAATGAACTTCGCAGCTTCTCAGTCTGAGGCGTGTGATGTCTTAGCGCCACCTCGAGCACTCGGCCCTCTCCCGCAGTCTGGGTAAGCTGACGGTCGCGCACAGCCCGGATGGCTGAGAAGGGTATTTGTATCGGCGCAAAGGGGCGTCGATGAACTGTAAAGCTGCCTGCACCTATCGTAATCAAAGGTGGGTTGGCGATGAGCAAGTATCCAAGGTAAGCCGCTCCGGCATAGACCGGTGCCATAAAAACATAACCCCATAGTGGGAATGGCCACAGCAGCATTGCATGAGCCACGGCGAAACCGCCTGCGAACAAAAGAAAGACTCCGAGTGAACGACGATTTGCGTGGATTGTAGTCATTCGGGTGGGCGCTGTTAGTTGGGCGGACGGGTGATTCGGCACGACTCACTCGATTCCCCATGTGGCCTCCGTCCGCCAACGACCTTTGCACTGGGGACAAACAAAAACTCCATCTGAGCACTGGAGTGATGAGTCCCAGCCCTGCGTCATATCGATGACACACGCAGGACACTTGGTGGAGTGCGCTCTTGCAAAGGTTGAGAGTCCCCAACACAACGAGGCAAACGCCAATACTCCTCCGAGAATGGGAGCGAAGGACCCGTCGGCTAGCAGTCCGATGCCAATGACCCCAAAGCCTACAAGAAGCCCCAGAAACCCTTGCAGGAACCGGCGCTTCACAATCCGATCATGGCCTGCCACTAGCGGAATATCTAATGG
>JBEBGU010000129.1:0-8260 GCA_040081325.1 Prosthecobacter sp. | reverse complement strand
GGTAAAGAGCGGTATGGCGGGCTGCAGTTCTGTGAGTCGCGACTCCACGGCGGCAGCTCGTCTTGGCACCTGGGTGGGATCAAATTCAGACTGTAGCGCCTCTAGTAGCCCGTCTAATTTTGCATCTGCGATTTGGCTCACATTCAGGCCACGCCCAGTGATTTGAGTGGAATGCCACATGGGCAGCACATCCCAGCCCGCAGCTAGCTCGCTGCCGACCAGCGCTACATCAAAGCGGCCCTGCTGAAGATCTGACACATAGCTTTCGGCAGGTGCTTCGATGATCTTCACTTTGATGCCAAGGCGATCCCACGACTGCGCCAAGGCATTTGCGAGTCGGAGTCTTTCGACGTTTCCCACAGGGATGATCAAGCGAGGTTCGAGCGCTACGCCAGACTTCTTCATGCGGCCTGTGACATCACGCAGCCAGCCTACTTCAGCGAGTAGGCTCTCGGCTGTTTTTAAATCAAAGGCAGGCGTCGCTTTGTGACTGGAGAACCAGCGCCCAGGTGGAAAAAAACTGTCATGCAGACGTGCCTGACCGCCAGGCATCTCACGGCGCAGCGCCTGACGATCTAAGGCCAGTGAAAGAGCTGAGCGGACACGCAGGTCACTGATAGCCGCCGTCTGCCACACGAGCATGAGACTGCTGTGTGGCGGTGTTGGCATGATTTGCATATCGCGTGCTTCTTTGAGCGATGATTGGTTTTCACCCGTCGGCCAGAGAATATCAAACGAGCTCGTGGCGATGCCGACGCGCGTTTGCAGCGGTGAGGTGGACGCGAGTACTTGCAGTTTTTCGATTGGCTGTACTGAGCTCTTTTCCAGCCATAGCCGCCGACTGTCTTGGCGCGCGATCTGCCATGCGCCTGCTCCGGGCGGGGCATCACTGCCGAAGCCAGCCTGATGCTGCTTTAACCAAGCCGCTGGCAGAATAGGTAAAGTCGTCCACGCTGGCAAAGCTGGGCTGTAGCGGCGGCGATAAATCACGCGCACCAGTCCTGGCTCAGGCGAGGTGATGTCTTGGATGTGACGAAAGGCATCTCTGCCCGGCAAAGGCCATGCTTGCGGCAGCACATGGTCGAGCGTGGCTTTCACATCGGCTGAGGTGATGCGTGTGCCATCGGGCCATTGCGCGCTCGGCTTGAGCCGGAAATCCAGCACGGGTTCCAGCAGTGCTGTGACCTCAGCCATCGGGGTGATTTCTGGCACTGGCTGGTGCCTTGTGGAGAGCCAATCCATCAAACTTTGTTGGGCCTGAACGCTGGTTCGCGTGCTGACTATTTCGCAGGTGCCGTCGTCATCAAACCACAGCCGCTTTGTCGTTGCTGCGTGTTCGGGTTGCTTAGCAAAAGCTGTGAGTGCCAGTCGTGCGCTGGGTGGCGATGCGATGCGTAGAAAGGTAAGTCGCTGAGGCTGCTGCGTTGATAAAACCGTGAGCACTTCATCTGCCACGGTGCTTCCTGGATGGGCAAAGCGGAGGATGAGTGAGGCACCCTCTTGCGTCACGGTTTCCAGATCCCACGTTGCCCGTTTTTCCACCGGCTGCTCCGCCACGGCCTGCGCTGCTTTTTGAGCCTCAGTAGGTGTGGTAAAATAGCAAGTCATGTTCTGGTGCCAGCTCCACTGCTCTGCCAGCGCGGCACCGAGCCGACCTTCACGATCTAGTCGGATGAGTGGCTCATGGATTAAGTCTAGCAGTTGCCGCTCAGCTTCCGTCTCTGGCAGAAATGGATTCAATGCGGGCAACGCGCCGGGCAGCAGCATCACCACGCCCTCATGCGCTGTGCTGATCGGCTGGCTAGCGTGCCATGCACTCCAGCCGCCGATGGCTAGCGCCACCAGCGGGAGACAAAGCAGTGTCTTGCGTGTCCAAGCCATGATCAAAATTCTAGGCTCGGACTGCCTGCGTTGCAATCAGCGCGCGGCTACTGCTGTTTGACGACTTCTAAAAGCGAAGGCAGCCCCTTCAGCATGTCGGTGCCTGCTGGTAGTCCGGCACTCACTGGTGGCGCGGTAATAGGCTTCTCGGACGACTTCAGATAGTGCAAAAAGTCGCTGTCCGTGCTGAGGATGAGATTCGTGTCTGGCGTGATGACGAGCTTGTAGGCTTCCATCGTTTTGGTGAACTCGAAAAGCTCTGCCGCTTCAGGCGTCTGGTTGTAGGCCTTAGCGTAGATCTCAGTGGCCTTGGCATCAGCAGCGCCTTCGATCTCTTGCACCTTTCGGTAGGCTTCAGACTCGATGAGCTTCAAGTCACGCTCACGCTCCCCCAGGATCTTGGCACCTTCACCCGCGCCTTCAGATTTGAAGCGCTCGGCGATCTGAGTGCGCTCGCTGACCATGCGCTGGTAGATCGTCTGACTCACGGCGGGTGTGTAGTTGATGCGCTTGAAGCGCAGATCCATCAGCTCAATACCGAAGCCTTTTATTTTCGGCGCAGCGCTGGCAAAGATCTCCTTTTCCAGCTCGGCCCGACCTCGTGTGATGGGCGACAGGATGCCGATGCGGGCATCTGCGATGGATGCCGTCGCGCTGACCTCACGCGCGACCTTGCGATCCTTCGTGGTGCGGATTGCCTCGATGAAATCATGGCGGGCGATCACATTGCGGGTCTCACTTCCCAGCACATCCGTGAGTCGTGACAGCGCGCTGCGCTCATCACGCAGATTTTCAAAGAACGCGCGCGGCTCGATGATGCGCCAGCGGGCAAAGCTATCGACCACGATGTACACTTTATCCTTCGTGGGCATGTTGGTGGGTGGGCCGTCCCATTCGAGGATGCGTTTATCGAAACGATTCACCGTTTGAATGAAGGGCGTCTTGAAGTGCAGACCTGCCTCGCTGATCGCTTCTCCCACGGGCTTGCCGAACTGAGTGATGATGACCTGCTCCGTCTCGCCGACGGTGTAGAGGCTGGCGCTGGCCAGGATGTAAAGCCCGAAGCCAGCGATGAGAATGAGAAGAGAGAGACCGGATTTCATCGTGAAGTATTCTTGGGGTTGTTGGCAGGAGCCGTTTTGTTTGGCTGTAAGTTCATGAGCGGTAGGAACTGAGGCACTTTGTCGTCGATAATGATTTTTCCAGGCACGTTTGGCAGCACCTCACTCAAAGTTTCTAGGTAGATGCGCTTCTTCGTCACGGCAGGAGCTTTCTGGTATTCGGTCAGCAGTGCCTTGAAGCGTGCGGTGTCACCCTCCGCTTCATTGACGCGCTGTGTGGCATAGCCCTCTGCCTGACTGACACTTTGTTCGGCTTTGCCGCGTGCTTCAGGGATGACTCGGTTGTACTCGCCATTGGCTTGGTTAATAGAGGACTCCTTCTGCTGCTGCGCGCGGTTCACTTCATCAAAGCTGTCTTTCACTTCGAGCGGTGGGTTCACATTGCCGAGCTGCACTTGGTCGATGTGGATGCCCATGTTCAGAGTGCTGGCGATGGCTTGCAGCTTTTCGAGTGCCTTCACTTCCATCTCCTGACGGCCCACAGTGAGCACCTCATCGATGGAGCGATCACCCACCACTTCACGCATCACCGACTCAGACAAATCACGCAGCGTCGTCTGCGGTTCGAGGAAGTTAAAAACATAAGCCCGCGCTTCAGAGATGTGGAACTGCACTACCCACTCGACCACCGCAGCATTGAGATCACCCGTGACCATATTTTTCTCCAGCTCCATGTCACCGCCATCACGGTTGTATTGGTAATCGTTCAGCGCACCGCGCGTGCCGTAGCCAAACTCCAGCTTCAATTGCCGCCGCACTTCCACAAAGGTCACCTGATCTAGGCTAAAGGGCAGTTTGAAATGCAGCCCCGGTTCTTTGGTGGTCAGATATTTGCCAAAGCGCTGCACGATGGCCACCGAACTGGCCGGCACTTGGTAAAAGCTGGAAAAGCCGCCGATCACGACGAGCAGAGCAAGCACTGCTAGTAAAACGCGTGCCGGATTCAGCCGAAAGCTCGCTGGGTCAAAAGGGAGCGTATTGGGTTGGTTAATAGCCATGAGTTCCCCCTTAGCCGAGATCGTTCCGCATTCCAAGATGTTCCTCCGCCTCAGTTTGTTTTCAGTCGCCGTGTTGCTACTGACTCAGCGCGGCCTTTATTGAAGTCATGACTGACTGGGAACAATGCTACGTCGAAGGCCACATGCCATGGAACAAGGGAACGCCATCACCGCCTATGCTGGAGTGGGTGATCCATCATCAGCCGCAAGGGCGTGCGCTGATGCCCGGCTGTGGCGTCGGTCATGATTTAGCGATGCTCGTCACGCAGGGTGTAGATGCGACGGGGCTCGATGTATCTCCGACCGCCATCGAGATGGCCAAGACGACTTACCCCGCTTTGACCGAGCGCTTCGTGGTTGGCGACTTGTTTGCCATGCCCGCAGATTGGCAGGAGCATTATGATTTCGTTTTTGAGCACACCTGTCTCTGCGCCTTACCGCCGGAATTGCGCGCTGATTATGAAAAAGCTGTCCATAGCGTGCTTAAGCAAGGTGGGCTGCTCGTCGGCATCTGGTTCATCAATCCTGAAATGGACCCCGGTGAAAGCGGTCCTCCGTTTGGCATCCCGACGTCAGAATTGGACACGCTCTTTACTGCACTACGCTGGGAGGTGGTCGAAGATGTCGTGCCCGAAGTCGGCCACGGCGGACGAGTCGGTCGTGAACGGCTTCGTGTACTCCGGAAACTTTGATCAAAGATACGGCTCGATCGGTAGCTTGCCGTTAGACGCGCAAATGAACATCGTGCCCGGCTTCACCACACTCGGCGACGTGCTGACTTTTCCACCTGCGGCTTCGACGAGCATCACGCCAGCGGCGATGTCCCAAAGGCTGATCTGCTCCTCAACATAAGCATCGAGGCGGCCACAGGCGATGTAGGCCAGAGCGAGCGCGGCACTGCCGAGCATGCGCGTCTTGCGCACGTCATAGGCGATGCGTTTGTAGCGCTCGAAGCCAGCATCGAGTGCGGATTTACTCTTCGAGAATCCGACGGTGACGACTGCTTCCGCCATCGTCGCACGTGGGCTGACAGTGATGGGCTTGCCATTAAGCATGGGTGGCCCGCCTTTGATCACGCTCCAGGTTTCATTCATCATCGGATCATGGATCACGCCGAGCAGCATCTCCTTGGTATGGCGATTCCGTGCTGCGATGGACACGCAGAAGTGCGGAATATTAAAGTAGTAGTTCACCGTGCCGTCGATGGGATCGACGATCCATTCGACATCGCCATCTCCACCGAGGTCGCCTTCTTCCTCACCGAGAATCGCATGAGTGGGGTCGTTCTTCAGAATGATCTCGGTGATGAGCTTCTGGCTGCGCACGTCGAGCTCCAGCTTGATGTCGTGGCGCTGCATCTCATTGACCGTGAGATCAGAGCCAAAGTTGCTTTTGATGAGCAGACCCGCCTGCATGGCGGCGTCGAGAGCGATGGGTAGGAGTGACATGAGTGAAGATGCAGCGTAGCGCAGGAGAGGCCGGAGAGCTGCAATTCATCCTTGTTACATGCCCTCCCTCATGGCAAGCGATGCTTCAAAGCTGGCAGCATTTGTCATCACAGATTTAAAAACATGCCGAAACCCAAGTCTCAAGCTTTCACTCGCATCCGTGCGGAGGTCATTCGTCTCCTGGCTCTCATCCCGGCTGGGAAATTCACCACCTACGGCAGCGTCGCACTTCACATGAATGTGGCACCTCGGCAGGTGGCGAGCGTGATCAGCCGACTGACTGAGGGCGAATCAGCCACGCTGCCCTGGCACCGCATTGTCAGCGCTGAAGGGCGGATCAGCCAAAACATGCCCGCTGAACTCGCGGCCCTGCAAAGAACCCGACTCGAAGCCGAGGGACTAACCCTCAATGACAAAGGCTATATCAAAAACTCCGACGCCCATTTTCATGTCGTCGGCATTCGTCGTGAGATCCGCTGGAGCGACTCAAGTTTGGCATCTTGATCTAACGATCTTTTGGTTCTAATCGAGTGATCTGCGTGATCAGTTCGCTCGCGAGCAGCGTCTTACTTTGCTGCTGCAAGATTTGAGTCCGGCCATCTGAGAAGCAGAGAGTGACGGCGTTTTCCGCACTATCGAACCCGATACCCGGCTGAGACACGTCGTTGGCAATCACCAGATCGCAGCCTTTACGCGCAAGCTTGTCCTGCGCGTGCTCGACGAGTTTTTCCGTCTCCGCTGCGAAGCCGACGAGACAGCCCTTGAAGCCAAACACGCTGCGAGCTGAGCCAAGGATGTCCTCCGTGCGTTCCAGTTCGAGCGTCAGTGTGGCAGTACTCTTCTTGATCTTCTGCTCTGATTTGATGACAGGTCGGTAGTCCGCCACCGCTGCCGCAAAGATGGCTACATCCGCATGGGAGATGTGCTGTTGCACCGCCTCAAACATCTCGCGTGCTGTCTCCACTTTCACCAGCGTGATGCCTTTTGGTGCCAGCAGAAAAACCGGCCCCGAAATCAAAGTCACCTCATGCCCCGCATCCCGAGCCGCTTCAGCAAGCGCATAACCCATCCGCCCCGAGGAGCGGTTCGTCAGATACCGCACCGGGTCCAGCGGCTCGCGAGTAGGGCCAGCAGTGATGAGAAAGCGCATGAGTCCATCTTCCGTGGCTAGAAGCCGTGGTCAAACGTCCACACGGGTGAACGCAGCGAATTAAAACCAGCGGGCACAACCTGCTGAAATTCATGGGACCGAAGAGTATAAAGACGCTACAAGACGGGATGAATCCCAACTACTTCTTGGGACCAGCAGTGTCCCAGGCGTCTTCGTTGGCGAGGTGCTGGCGCTTCAAATCTTCGCGCAGTAGGGATTCGAGATTCTGCAAATGCTGCCGGGCGATGGAGATGTAGGCGGATTGATCCCCGTCGTAGTGCTTGGCGAGTTCACGCACGCTTTCTTCTTCATAGCATTTGAAGGTCTGTACGGTGCGCACGGCGCGGTGGGCCCGGTAACCGAGCGCGCGGAGGATGTCGGTGCCGAGATCGAGGGCGCTGCCGAGGGTGTCACGCCGATAGTCGAGGATGCCGCGCTTGATGAGCTCATAGGCGTGACTGCGGTTCACGGCGCGGGCGAGGATGCGGAGGTGGGGAAACTCGTGCTGGACGAGGTCCACGATCTCCAGGGACTTCTTTTCGTCGTCCACGGCACAGACGAAGAGCTTGGCACTGGCAGCGCCTGCGGCGGCGAGGAGGTCGGCGCGTGAGGCATCGCCATAAAAGGCCTTCATGCCGAAGCGCCCGAGCAGCTCGACCTGGTCGGGGTCGTTATCGAGCACGGTGACGCCGAAGCCGTTGTTTTCTAGTAAGCGGCCGATGATGTGACCGAAGCGCCCGAACCCGGCGAGGATGACGGGGTGATCATGCGACTCCACGGCATCTGGCTCGCGCTCGGTTTTGAGTTTGGCAAAACGTGGCTGGATGACGCGATCATTCAGGATCAGCAGCAGTGGGGTCAAAGCCATGCTGAGGGCGATCGCGGCACTGAGCGGGCCAGAAGTGGCGCTGGTAAGCAGCCCGTGCTGACCGGCCATGCCGAGCAGGACAAAGCAGAACTCCCCACCCTGAGCTAAGGCGCAGGCAAAGAGAAAGGAGGAACCCCAGCCGAGTCGGAAGGCCAGGCCAATGCCGAGCAGGACCAGGAACTTGACTGCGATCAGGCCGAGCGTGAGTGAGGCAATGAGCCCCGGCTGAGCGGCGACGAGCCCGAGGTCCAATCCCGCTCCGACGGCGATGAAGAAGAGGCCGAGGAGCAGGCCTTTAAAAGGCTCCACGTCGGCTTCGAGCTGGTGCCGGTACTCACTCTCAGCCAGCACCACGCCGGCGATGAAGGTGCCAAGCGCGGCGGATAGCCCAACCAACTGCATGACATAAGCCACGCCGGCAACGAGGAGCAAAGCCACGGCGGTGAATAGCTCGCGCAACTTGGCCGCTGCCACATAACGAAAGACATAACGCAGGAAATAATGCGCCACGATGATGACGGCGACGACAGCCCCGAGAGTGACGAGTGTTTGCGCCCAATGCGGTAGATGAGAGAGCGCTGAGCCTGCGCCATGAGCGGTGGATTGAGTCGCCTGACCACCGTTGGTCTGCGCCAGCGGTCGAGCATGCGAGCGACACGGGCGTTCTTTGCGGGCGCGGGCGCGTCGGCGGCGAGCAGCGCGTGCGCGAGGGCGATGTCGCGGAGGAACGCGCGGCTCGCTTCGACTGCCGCCGTGGCGCGCGCATCGTCGAGCACGCGTGCGGGTGCGGCGGC
>JBEBGU010000888.1:0-2165 GCA_040081325.1 Prosthecobacter sp. | reverse complement strand
TCGCTCTGCTCTGCCCGCGCAAGCGACGCCCGCCACAACAGCTGCCGCGGCCTCGAACGCGTCGGGATCGAAGTGCTGCGGCAACGTGTACACCGCATCGTAAACTCTCAGCGCGGCGAGCGCGCGACTCAGGGCGGCGGCGCCCTGGTCTGGCGACGCTTGCTGCGAACGCAGCGGCGGCGGCTGTGAGGGTGTGCTTTTGCCAGGATTTGAATCGTGAGACGGGCAAGGATGGTTCGTGTTGAGACAGTATCGAGTCCTCGTCCATGTCGCGAAGCTGCGCGTCCATGAGGGCGGCTTGCGCTAAAAACTGCCGTGCTTTGGCATCGTCTCGGATGAGCGTGTTCAGCTTCACTTCCTCAGCATCGCTGAGCTTTCCATCGCGGGCGCGCTCCCAGAGTTCGAGTAATGACCATTGTTCGTTAGGTGTCATGGCTTGGTTTGATCGTTTGAGGTTTATCCTACTTCGCTGGTGATCTGCTTTTGCACGCACTCCATCAGACTCATGCGCACACGACTGAGTGCTCGATAGACCGCTGCCTCGGTGCGGTTCACGCGCTCGGCTACCTGGTCGATTTCAAGGTCATCAAAGTAACGAAGATGCACGAGCTGGCGGTGCTCAGTGGGTAGTCGGGCAAGGCAATGGCGCAGTGCCTCATGACGCTCGGGAATATCTGCGGCCAACTCACTGACGGCTGCTCCCAGGGCCTCAAGACTCACTTCATCCAGCGGCAGATGCTCACGCTTTTTGTGGCGGCGATGGGTGAGTATTTGATGGAAAGCGGTCTTGCGTGCCCAAGCGAGGAAGTTCGTGCCGATGGTGAAGTCGTCGAAGTGCTTCCAGAGTAGCATTTTGGTTTGTTGTAGGATGTCCTCAGCCGCCGAGTCACGCGGCACTAGACTGTGGACATAGAGCGACAATGACCGCTCGGAGACGGTAAGCAGTTCGAGAAAAATGGTGGTGCGATCATCCATGAAACAAGGCAACATGGATGACAGGCGCGTCAACGCTGGTTTTGGACAGAAAAACTGCCGTTACTTGTCAGGACCTTTGGTGATCCACTTCACCCGCGCGTCTGAGTTCTTCGATAAACACGGCCAGGACTTTATCGTTCGATGGCTTGCTCATCACTCCAGCGGCGATGCATACCGGCGCGGGTTGCGGTTGCAGAGGCTTCAAAACAATCCGCGCGGGGATCAGGCAGGCGATGCGCTCCACCACGAGAGCGATGCCGAGGCCTGCCTCCACGGCCGAAATGAGACTGGTGACGCCGTCACACTCACTGGCGATGCGAGCATTGATGCCCTGTTGTTTAAACCAAGTCGTGATGGCGCTCCAGTAGTCGGGGTAATCACGCTGAGTGTAGATCACGAGCTTCTGATCGTGCAGATCCTGCGGTGTGAGCAGGTCTTTTGAGATCAAAGGATGCTGCGGAGGCACAGCTACACGCCAGGCCTGCTGCTGCAGCATTGTCCAGGCAATGTCCGACACGTCTTTGGCTGGCGGTGCGGTCACGATGATATCCAGCGTGCCCTTCTGTAGCACCTCGATCATCTCATTGCTAGACAGGTCTGAGAGCTCCACTCGCGCCTTCGGGTGGACCTGCGTGAAAGCCTCAATCGCTGGTGACAAGATACCCGCAGTGAGGGAAGGCGAGTAGCCCACGCGAATCGTCTGCGCTTTGGCCGCCGCGCGGACTCGCTGCTCTAGCGCATCAGCCCTTTCTAAAAGGATTCGTCCTTCACGCAGCAGCAGCTCACCCGCAGGCGTCAGCGAAAAGGAATGCGCGCCGCGCTCTAGCAAGGTCACGCCCAGCTCATCTTCCATTCCTTTGATCTGACGGCTCAAGGCAGGTTGAGTCAAATTCAGCCGCTGCGCAGCACGACTGATGTTGCCATCTTCGGCGGCAGCGATGAAGGAGCGGAGCGGGCGGAGTTCCATGTTTCCCTGAGCATACCCGCCGTGCAGCCTGAGGCAAACATCAGCGCATTGGCAGAGATAGACGTTTCAACGCAGTATCATGTCCTTATGAAAATCAAACTTCGCCGATCCAAAGAACGCGGCCATGCCGATCACGGCTGGCTGGACAGCTACCACACTTTCAGTTTTGCCGACTACTACGACCCCGCTCACATGGGCTTCCGTTCGCTACGAGTGATCAATC
>JBEBGU010000887.1:0-2168 GCA_040081325.1 Prosthecobacter sp. | reverse complement strand
AGGCCAGCGGCGACGACGTTCTTAGCAACCCAGCGGCCCATGTAGGCGGCGCTGCGGTCCACTTTGGACGGATCCTTACCGGAGAAGGCACCACCGCCGTGACGGCCCATGCCGCCGTAGCTATCGACGATGATTTTACGACCTGTGAGGCCGCTATCACCCTGAGGACCGCCGACGACGAATTTGCCGGTCGGGTTGATGAGATACTCGGTGTCCTTCGTGAGCATGTTCTTCGGCAGCACCTTCTTGATGACCTGCTCGATGCAGAATTTTTCGATCTCGGCGTGGCTCACGTCAGCGGTGTGCTGGGTAGAGATGACGACGTTCACGATGCGGGTAGGCTTGCCATCGACGTATTCGACGGAGACCTGCGACTTCGCATCTGGGCGCAGCCATTTAGCGAGCTTGCCAGCCTTGCGGATACGCGTCAGCTCACGACCGAGGCGATGCGCAAACATGATCGGCGCAGGCATCAGTTCAGGCGTTTCGTCACAAGCATAACCAAACATGATGCCCTGGTCACCAGCGCCCTGTTCACCGTGCTTCTTGCCTGCGGCTTCAGCGGCGTCCACCCCCTGAGCGATGTCAGGACTCTGGATGGTGAGGTAGTTATTGATGAAGATCTGGTCGGCGTGGAAGACGTCGTCCGTGTTCGTGTAGCCGATGCCGCGCACCGCATTGCGGATGACCTGACCGACGTTGATGACTTCATCGATCGGCTTCGTGGTGCCGAGCTTCTTGTTCTGGAGCTTCGGGATGGTGATCTCACCACCGACGACGACCATGTTGCTCTTCACGAATGTTTCGCAGGCAACGCGGCTCTTTGGGTCGATGGCCAAGCAGGCGTCGAGGATGGCGTCAGAAATGGTATCGGCAACTTTGTCAGGATGGCCTTCGCCGACGGACTCGGACGAGAAGATGTAAGAGCGGGACATGGTGGTAGTCGTTTGGGTTATATGGACAAATGATGATGCGTTGATGCGTCAGGGGCCGGAGAGTATTCCCCAAAGCGGGGGCGTCAATGTGGAATTCGAGTTGCTCCGCCAGACATGAAGTGTCCCGAGACCCGAATTCCACGCAAGCTGACGGCATTCTTAGCGTTCCCAGCGGCCCCATTTTCAGTTTAATCTCACTGGATCATTCCTCTGGCCACGGGCGGTCTGCCTTCATGCATATTCACTTCATCTATCTCCTCTCTGTTTGTGCCTTGCTTATAGACCAAGCCACTGCGGCGGAACTTGTGAAACCTGTCGCAGCCTTTCTCGAAGGGCACTGCGTCGAATGTCATGATGCGGACGTGAAGAAAGGCGGCCTCGATTTGACCAGCTTGGCCTTCGACAAGCTCGATCCGGCCTCCCTCAAAGCTTGGCAGCATATCTTCGAGCGCGTTCGCGATGGCGAGATGCCGCCGAAAAAGAAGCCGCAGCCCGAAAAGAACGAAAAAGACCTCTTCCTCGCCGCCTTGAAGGAACCGCTGCTCAAAACCGACCAGGCCGACATCGCCGCGAATGGCCGGGTGCGCAGCCGCAGGCTCACGCGGGTCGAATATGAGCACACGATGCACGATCTGCTCGGCATCGACATTCCGCTCAAAACGCTGCTGCCAGAGGATCGCGCCTCGCACGGCTTTGAAACCGTAGCGGATGGCCAACAACTGTCGCATCACCAACTCGCTCGTTACCTCGACGTGGCTGATTTGGCTCTCGACGACGCCTTCGACCGCGCCACGAAAGGCGACGCCACTTACGCGAAGCATCACACTCCCGAGATGCTGCTCAAAAATCGCGGTGGCAACTATCGTGGCCCCGATTTGAAGAACGGCGAAAGCATCACCTGGCCCATCGGCCTGCAATTCTTTGGCCGCACGCCGACATGGGCACCAGCGAGCGGTTGGTATCGCATCACGCTGCGTGGCGTGCGCGGCATCAATCCCACCGCCGATGGCGCGGTGTGGGGCACGCTGCGCTCGGGTCACTGCGAATCGAACGCGCCGCTGCTCTACATGATCGGTCTCGTCGAAGCCACCGCGACGCCACGTGACATGACCTTCGAGGCCTGGATCGAAGAAAATCATCGTCTGGAACTGCGACCGAACGACGGCACACGCAAAAACGCCCCCACGGGTGCCAAAGGCGGCAACGTGAGCTTTGCGGGCCGCAACCTCGAAA
>JBEBGU010000886.1:0-2168 GCA_040081325.1 Prosthecobacter sp. | reverse complement strand
CCGCCTAGCTCAACCACCAACGTCAACCCTCAGCTCACGGTGCCGGGAATGACGGATACGTTCCAATCTCTCGCGGTGCAAATCTTCTGACTCAATGTTTGGGGAGTCTGCTGAAAAGCCGTGCGCTGAGAGCGATTCCACCAATCAGGAGTGCCCGCGTAGCACGGCATCAACAGCGTCAGCGCCACCTTCACCACCACCAGCAACTCACGCCAGAGAGACGGCGTGCGAAAGAAGGCAAGGCTGGGGCTGGCGCGTTTCAAGGAGGGCCACTTCTCATGAAGTATTTTGTCAAGCAGTTGCACACTGACCCCGTTCTCAGCGCCACCTGCACCACCAGCAGCAGCTCACGCCACAGAGACGGCGTGCGAAACAAGGCAAGGCTGGGGCTGGCGCGTTTCAAAGAGAGTCACTTTTCATGAGTGCTGGATTCCATGGCGCTCTGAATCTTTGCATGGAGTTGAGCATCACCCTCTTTCGCATCAGCCCACACAATGCTGTCATGCACGCAGATTTTTGCTTCTGCGTACGGAATACCGAACTCAATGAGAGCATCAATGGACGCTCCCTTACTATAGCCTGATTGGCGCAGGTAAAGAATCCCTGCTTCAATCGAGCCAGAAAGAACAAGTGATTTGGCTTTTTTCAATACGCTGCTTTTGAAGAACATAATTTACAATCCAGACAGGTTAACAACACGATCAAACACGTGCCCAGGTGACATTCCAGATATACGCAAGCCAGACAGCCTCAAGTGATCAAATCCCATTGCTCTCGCTCGCATTGATGCCTCCATAATAAAGGTACGGATTTGGTGGGTGCCTACTTGATTTGCAAGAGTCTCGACTGCGACAGGGAAAAAGTTTATGTCCTTTAGATGAAGAGTTCCGCCTTCAATAACCCTTTCGTAGCTGACTCGCAGCAAACCTGCTGAACTATTGAGAATTTCAGAATTTCTGCCTGCTATCATTGGCATCTTCTGAAGCTGCATCGCTGCAACTTTAGCAGCCATTTGTGAACCACCAGTTCTGGCTACCCACCAGCTTCGAACCCCCTGAAATGGTCTCCCGAGCCAACTTAAAGCACGCCCCACAGGAGCAACAATCAGACCAGTTGTAATGGTCGCGCTTGCCAAGCCATTGCCGACCTCTGAAATGTATCCATCCGTTTCAAATTGAGCTACATCAGCATGAGCTGCCTCGTTGCCTGCATGAACCGAATTAGCCAAACTTGGCCTGTTAGGTAGTTCACTATTGAACAAATGGAAGAACGCTGCTGAATACGCGCCATCCGCGAATTTGCCGCCCAAGGCCACAGAACCGATGCCACCAGTGATGGCTGCGACAGCTGTCCTTCCAGCGACAGACGCCACGGAGCCATAGCTGGCGCTTTGTGGGTTGTATAGATTCGTGTTACCAAACAACTTCGTCCCAAGGCCAGTGATGCCAGCTCCAACGACACTGCCAACAAAGCCGTCTTTGAAACTTCCACCTTGAGCTTCTGTCATCGAGCCACCCGCCACACCATGAGCAGCAAGGTGGGCGGCGGTTCCCAAGATACTATTGCCGCCAGCCAAGTAACTGCCTGCCCACTCACCAAAGCCATGCAGATAGCCTCCTACAATCGCATTCACCGCTCCATTCGCAGCTCCGATCACGGCTGACTTCAGCACTTGGCTAAATGTTCCGCCTTGAATCGTGGTGTTAATAGCACTCCATGCAGCTCCCACGGCGGCTCCTGCCCAGATGGCAACATTCACTCCTAGATAGCCTCCCAACGCACTTGCTGAACCTGCGGTAGTTCCGGCAATGACTCCTGCTAAGCCACTACCTGATCCAGCTACGCCAGCTGTTCCTGCGGTTCCAAGTCCTCCAGCGCCAGCCAAAGCTCCCAGCGCATATACCGCTACGATGACGATGATGACCGCAATGATGACCGCAATGATGACCGCAATGATGATACCGATGATCTTCTTGAACCAATTATGCCCGCTCGGGTCGGTGGCGTTCATCGGGTTGTTCAGGACGTAGCTGTAGCGATTGTAGTTCTGCACCATGTCGGGAGCCTGCACGTCGCGGTCGGCGGCGCACATGCGGCCCAGGGCGGCGTCGTAGAGACGTCCGTTCATGTGGATCAGGCCCACGTCATCGAGCATCTCGTGACCGGTA
>JBEBGU010000885.1:0-2168 GCA_040081325.1 Prosthecobacter sp. | reverse complement strand
CCTCCATCCACAGTGATAGCGTGGTCGATGCCGTGGATCGCCTCGCCCATCTCTTCCCGCCAGAGCAGTCAGGACTGGGCCTGCATTTACTCTCCCAGCAGCTCATCGGTGCCCTCTGTCAAAAGCTCATCCCGCGCATCGACACCGGCCTGCATCTGCTCGTCGAACATCTCGAAAATGGCGGTGCCGTGAAGCAATGGATCGCCAAGCAGGACATGGACAACATCCGCACCTACATGCAGCGCGGCAATGACCCGAACTGCTGCACCTTCCTCACCAACATCATCCGCGCCTACGAGTCCGGTTACATCAGTGAGGCAGAGGCCATCTCCGCCTGCGGCAATGAGATCGAGTTCAAGCGCGCCGCTCGCGGCATCTCGTAACACACTCTCTGTTTTCGGCACCGAAGCAGATAGATATTAGACTCTGTGATTGCCAGAGTAAGGAGGCTGCATGTAGCTTCGCATTCCTCTCGTATTTAGTCGCCCTACCACCACGAACCTCATGAGCCAAAAGAAAGCCGCCAAGCCCGCAGCCAAGAAGTCTGCCCCTGCCCCAAAGACCGCGAAAACCAAAGTCGCCGCCAGCAGCACCAAGTCTCACATGACCGAGAACCGGGTCTTCAAGCCAAGCGCTGAGTTTTCCAAGAACGCGCGCATCAGCAGCATGGCGCAGTACAAGCGGATGTATGAGGAGTCGATCAAGCAGCCTGACAAATTCTTCGGGCGTGAGGCGAAGGAACTGCAATGGACGAAGCCCTTCACCAAGGTGCTGGATTGGAAATGCCCTAACGCCAAGTGGTTCACGGGTGGCAAACTCAATGTCAGTGAAAACTGCCTGGACCGCCACCTCAACGGCCCGCGCAAAACCAAGGCCGCGCTGATCTGGGAAGGTGAACCCGGTGAGAAGCGCGTGCTGACTTACCAGCAACTCCACCGCGAGGTCTGCCGCTTTGCCAACGTGCTCAAGCGCCACAAAGTGAAGAAGGGAGATCGCGTGGTCATTTACTTGCCGATGATCCCCGAGGCAGCCATCGCCATGCTCGCCTGTGCTCGTATTGGAGCCATTCACAATGTCGTCTTCGGTGGATTCAGTGCTGAGTCGATCAAGGACCGCGTGGTGGACAGTGGCGCGACACTCGTCATCACCGCTGATGGTGGTTACCGCCGTGGATCGGTGGTGCCACTGAAGAAGAACGTGGACGACGCGCTCAAAGGCAACGACACGACGGTGAAGACGGTGATCGTTTATCGCCGCACCTGCCAGGACGTGCATATCGAAGAAGGCCGCGATGTCTGGTGGCACCGTGAACTGGAGTATGTGGACGCTCACTGCCCGGCGGTGGCCATGGATTCCGAGGCCGCTCTGTTCATCCTTTACACCAGCGGCAGCACCGGCAAACCCAAAGGCATCCTGCACACCACGGCTGGCTATTTGCTGCACGCGCAGATGACCTGCAAATACGTCTTCGATATGAATGATCACGACGTGTACTGGTGCACCGCCGATGTCGGCTGGGTCACGGGTCACAGCTACATGGTCTATGGACCGCTGGCCATGGGCGCGACCTCTCTCATGTATGAAGGCGCACCGAACTGGCCTGAGAATGACCGCTTCTGGCGCATCATCGAAGAATACGCGGTCACCATTTTCTACACCGCTCCGACCGCCATCCGCGCCTTCATGAAATGGGGAGACGAGTGGCTGAAGAAGCATGATCTCAGCAGCCTGCGCCTGCTCGGCACGGTCGGTGAGCCGATCAATCCTGAAGCCTGGATGTGGTATCATAATAAAGTCGGCGGTGGCAAATGCCCCATCGTCGATACCTGGTGGCAGACTGAAACCGGCGGCCACATGATCACCCCGATCCCCGGCGCCACGCCGACCAAACCCGGCACCGCTACCCTGCCCTTCTTCGGCGTCGATACCGCCCTCGTTGATGACCTCGGCAAAGAGGTCGGCACGGATGAGCAGGGCAAGCTCGTGATCCGCAAACCTTGGCCATCCATGCTGCGCGGCATCTGGGGTGACAAGAAGCGCTACCAGGACACCTACTGGAGTGAATTCAAAGGCTGGTACTTTGCTGGCGACGGAGCACGCCGTGATAAGGACGGCAACATCTGGATCATCGGCCGTATCGACGATGTGCTGAACGTCGCCGGTCACCG
>JBEBGU010000128.1:0-8333 GCA_040081325.1 Prosthecobacter sp. | reverse complement strand
TGTGTATAAGAGACAGCGCCCAGGCCCCACGATTATGACACCTGAACTACGAGAGTACGTCGAGACGCATAAGTTGGATCAAGTGATGGTGAGGAAGGTGATCGAGATGCTGCCGGAGGATGATGCGGAGCTGGATGCGCTGATCGGGCAGGCCGTGGAAGAGGGGGACGTGATTGGATTTACCGCGGTGATTACCGCCGCTCTGGTGGCTGAACGTCCGGTGGACGGACGGCATTTGCGTGAAGGTACCTGCCTGATGCCCCATGGGCAATACCTAGCGCAGACCTTTTGGCACATGGGCGGAGATAAGCTGGCCGCCCTGGTTCATGCGCTGTGCCATCAGGTCATCGAGAGCCAGACACAGATCTTTGGCTTAGTGGCTGCGGCGGCCTGGAGCCGCAAGCATGGTGACGGGGCCTGGCCACCGGATCTGCTGCGTGCTGCGCGTCAGACCGCGCGCCGCAAGCTGCGCCCTGACCAGCCCAAGCCTCTGCTCTATGCGCTGACTGCCTACCTGGATGATCCTGACTTCACCTTTCTGGTGAGTGAACAACAAGGCAAAAAACCGCATCTGGAACAGATGCGGGACAAAGGGGTAGATTTGGTGGAGGCGCTGTGTGCTCTCTTCCAAGCGCCGATAATCGGGCTGGTGCCTGAAACGAGCCACGTCATCGGCGTGGGCACACATCTGAAGCGCTCTCTGCCCAAACTGGGGCGCAATGAGATCTGCCACTGCGGCAGTGGGAATAAGTACAAACGCTGCTGCTATGACAAAGACATGGAGCGTAGTCGCTTCATCACTCCTGTCGCTGGCAAGACGCCCGCTGAACTGGAGGCTTCTCGTGAGCCGCACCTGACGCCTGAAAATCTCAAGACTCTGACTCGGGGCCAGGTCCGCCGACTGGACCCGATGAAGATCCGTGATGACATACTGCCTTGGTACTTTCTCATCCTCGGCTCCCACGGTTTGTTTGAGAGAGCGGCGGAGGTGTTTGAAAAACTGGGCTGGCGGCCGGAAGTGGCGCACTACGAGGACTCCTGGGACAATGTGCTGGGCTTTGCTGCCATGAAGGGGGCGGCAAGTGAACTGGAGCGTGTGATCCGAGTGCGCTATCCCGACGGCCAGGTGCCGCAAGGCGTGCTGGATCCTGGTATGGAACTACTGCATCAGATGTCGGACCCTGCCTGTTACCTTGATAAGCTCAACGAACTGGCTTTGGAGGCCCTGCGTTGTGCGGACGCCAAGCGCCAGCAAGCCTTGGCCTTTGGCTTCCTCACGCCAAAGTATCCTGCACTCGCTCTCCTGATGACTCAGGGATTGCTGCCGGTGATCTCCAAGAAATCAGCCATGTCTGTGCTGCAAATGATGCAGCACCTGCGGGATCAGCTTTTGCTGCCTGCGGAAGATCCCTTTGCAGAAATCCTTGAGCGCCGCTTTGCCGAGGCGGCGGCGAGCCTTCAGGGAAAGGATGCTGAAAAGCTGCGCGAGGCCAATGACCGCCTCCAGGTGAAGTCGAGTGAGATGCGTGAGGCGAAGGAGGAAATGGAACGCCTGCGCCGTCAACTGCGCCTGCGAGAAAAGGCCGAGCAACGCGCAGCGGCGAAGGACTCTGCCCCCCTCTCAGACGCTGAGAGGGAGGTGACGCGTGCTCTGCGCCAGAAGGTGGAGACTCAGCAGGGCATTATCAGCGAATTCGCCCAGGAGCGGGCTCAAATGCGCGAGGAGCAGGCGGCGGCATATTCCGAACTCAAGGAACTCCGCAAGCAGCAGCCAGCCACGGCGAATGTGGCGGAGGCCTCGGATCAACAAGATGATGAGGCTCTGCTGCTGCCTGCCATGATGGAAAGCAACCATCCGCTGCGGCTTTTGGAATACCCGAAGAAGTTCCACGAAACGCTGACCGCTCTGCCACGCCATGTGAGCCGTGCCGCCCAGGTGCTGCTGGGTCGGCTGTCCGCTGGCGAGCCGTCTGCCTTTGTCGGCATCGTGGCGCTGCGGGCGCGGCCAGACACGCTGCGGCTCCGCGTTGGCAGTGATCACCGTCTGATCTTCCGCCTGCACGCGGCGACGCTGGAGGTGGTGGACCTGATCAATCGCCGGGATCTGGACCGCTGCGTGAAGGGACTTTAGCAAAGAGGCCCGGCAACGACCAGGGCTTGCCCGCAGGCGTATCCAGCGCCAATCATCGCGTCCCCCATGCCTGCCCGACCTTCTACTAAACGAACCGTTTCATCCAAAGCTAGCACCGCCATTGAGGCACCGCCGATGCGGGCACAGGTCAGGACACTGAGCAATGGGCTGGAAGTGATCGTGCGGGAGGATCAGCAGCATCCGCTGGTGAGTGTGCAGATCTGGATCAAGGCGGGCAGTCTGCATGAGGAAAAGTGGACGGGCGCGGGTCTGGCTCACTGCGTGGAGCACATGCTTTTCAAAGGCACCTGGAAGCGCACGGCGGTGGAGATCTCGCAGGGCATCCAAAACCTGGGCGGCTATGTGAATGCCTACACGACTTTTAATCGCACGGTGTACTGGATCGACGGTCTGGCAGATCATACGGAGGGCTATCTGGAGATCCTGGCGGACATGGTGAAGAACTCACGCATCGACGCGGCGGAGCTGGCGAAGGAGCAGGACGTGATCCGCCGTGAGATGGCGATGGGCAATGATGATCCTAACTCGGAACTCCAGCATCTGGTGCAGGCCACGTCCTTTCGTCAGCACCCGCTGCGGCACCCGATCATCGGGCATCGTGAGGTGTTTGATCAGGTGTCGCGGGAGGATGTGGCAGGCTTTGTGACGCGTCATTATGTGCCAAACAACTGCTTCGTGGTCATCGCGGGTGCGGTTGATTCTGAGGCCACCTTTGCTGCCGTGGAGCGTCTGCTGGGTGACTGGAAACGCGCGGCCTATGAACCGGTGATGCTGCCGCAAGAGCCACGCCAAATCGGTGCGCGAGTGATGCACAAGGATTTTGCCACAGAGCTGACGCATGTGGCGCTCGGCTGGCAGATCCCTGGTGAGGGACATGCAGACAAGGCGGCGCTGGATGTTCTGGCCTTCTTGTTAGGCTCGGGTCGCAGTTCACGGCTGTATCAGGAGCTGCGTGAGAAGAAAAGCATCGCCCATTCGGTCTGGGCGGGAGCCTGGGGGTCGCAGGAGTGCGGGGTCTTCAATACGGAAGTCGAGTGTGATCCGAAGGACGCTGAAGTGTGCCGTGAAGCCATGCAGAGCGTGGTGAAACAGATGCAGCTCAAAGGTCCATCCAAGGCCGAACTGGCCAAGGCTGTGCGTGCGACGCTGAGCGGTCAACTGCGCACGCTTGCTACGACGAAGGGGCAGGCGGCTTCTCTCGGACATGGTTGGTTGAATGTCGGCAGTCTGGATTACGCGCAGCATTATCTGCGGGCCATCCGCACGCTGACGCCTGAGATGATTCGCAGTGTGGCGCAGCGTTATCTTTTGGATGTGACCTGCAATGTGGTCAGCGTGGGGCCGGTGCCGATGATGAAGGCTGCTGAGTCATCTAGCGTGAGCCGCAAGGATGCGGTGCAGCGCTTTGAACTGAAGAACGGGCTGACGCTGCTGGTGCAGGAAAACCCACGACTTCCGCTGGTTTCTATCCGCGCTGGCTTCCTGGCGGGTGTGCCTGCTGAGACGGAAGCGAACGCGGGTGTGACTCAGGTTTCTGCCTCGATGCTGCTCAAGGGAACCAAGACTCGGAGCGCGGCACAGATCGCTGAGGAGATGGAGAATCGTGGTGGCAGTCTGCACTGCGCCTCAGATGCTCACCGCTTTGTCTTCGGCACGGATGTGGTGCGCGGGGATGAAATGGATGGTCTGGCTTTGATCGCTGACCTCATCCAAAACGCTACGCTGCCAGCCGCGCAGTTGATCGAGGTGAAGAAGCACCAGATCGCGAACATTCAGGAGGAGAAGGAAGATCCGCTCACTGTGGCCATGCGCTACGCCCGCAGTCAGATTTTTGCGGGAGAGTCTTTTGCCCGTACAGCGCTGGGCACGGAGACCTCAGTGAAGTCGCTCAAGGTGGAAACCTGTCGCGCGATGCTGAAGCAATCTCTGGTAGGCAACAACGGGGTGATCTCGATCGTCGGTGATGTGAAGACGGCTGAGATCCGCAAGCAGGTGGAGGCCAGCTTTGGCAAGCTGCCGCGTGGTGAGAAGCGTGACATCGCGCCACTTGCTACGCCGAAGAAGCTCAAGCCAAGTATCCAGACTCTGAACATGGAGAAGGAGCAAGCGGTGCTGGTCATCGGCTTCCGTGGTGTCGGGCTGCATCATGCGGATAGCCAGGCGTTGATGCTCATCGATGAGGCCTGCAGTGATATGGGTAGCCGCCTTTTCAATCGTATCCGAGAGGAGCTGGGCCTGGCCTACTATGTCGGCGCTCACCAGTTCTCCGCGCTCGGTGCGGGGGCCTTTTACTTCTACGTCGGCACGGACCCGCTGAAGATTGATTTGGCCCAACAAGAGATGCTGAGGCTGATCGAAGAGCTGGCGAAGGACGGTCTGACCGCTGATGAACTCCAACGTGCCAAGACTTCGTGGCGCTCCTCATGGCTGCGCGCGCAGCAGGGAAATGCAGGTCTGGCAGACTCCTATGGCTGGAATGAGCTGAACGGTAATGGCTACACGCACTTTGAGCGCTTGCCTGCGATGATCGCTGCGATCACTGACAAGGACATCCGCCGTGTGGCGAAGACCTATCTGAGCAAGGCGAGCGCGTTCGTCGTGCGGGTGATGCCGAAGGCGAAGTGAAGTCCTTTTAGGGAACAAAAAAACGCGGGCATTGCTGCCCGCGTTTGATGTGAGTGTTGGTAGAGGCGGCTTACGCGGCTTCAATCTCAGCATTCGACTTCTTCTTCTCGCGCTGACGTTGAGCGGAGTCGAGAGTGCGCTTGCGGAGGCGGAGATTTTTTGGGGTGCACTCGACGAGTTCATCTGGGGCGATGTACTCGATGGCACGCTCAAGGCTGAACTTCATCGGCGGGGTGAGCTGGATGCCTTTGTCACCACCGGCGGCGCGGAAGTTGGTGAGGTTCTTGGCGCGCGTGGGGTTCACGGGCAGGTCGTCGGTGCGGGGATTTTCGCCGATGATCATGCCATCATAAACTTGGTCACCAGCGGTGACGAAGAGCTTGCCACGGACCTGGATGGTATCGAGCGAGTAAGAGGTGGCTTCACCACCTTCGGTGCTGACGAGCGTGCCGGTGTTACGCGTCTGCATGTGCCCGGCGTGCGGGGCGTATTCGCGGAAGAGATGACTGTGAATGCCGTGACCGCTCGTGAGATTCATCAGCTCGAACTCGAAGCCGATGAGGCCACGAGTCGGGATGTAGGACTGGACGGTGGTGCGTCCGTTGTGGGCGTTCATGTCTTCGATGCGGCCTTTGCGCTCGGAGATGCACTTCATGACTGGGCCGAGGTAATCATCTGGCACGTCGAGATAGAGTGTCTCATAGGGCTCGCAGGTGACGTCATTAATGCGCTTGGTGATGACCATCGGGCGGGAGACGAGAACCTCGAATCCTTCGCGGCGCATCTGCTCGACGAGCACGGCGATCTGCATGGCTCCACGAGCACTGACATCAAAGATACCGGCTGACGTGCGTGCCTTCGCGGCCAGCCAGCGGGCCGTCATTCACAGCGAACTGCATGACGATGGTCGGTGGGTCGATGGCGACGAATGGCAGAGCTGGCGCGTCAGCCGCACCGGCGACGGTTTGACCGATGTCCACGTCTTCAAAGCCGCTGATGCCGACGATGTCACCTGCGCCGCCTTCAACGGAGTCACTGGTAGTAAGTGTGGTGTACTGGAAAACTTTGGTGACCTTGATCTGCTGTGGCTTCTCATCTGGTGTCTTGCCCAGGAGGAAAACGCGGTCGCCAAGTTTGACGGTGCCGCGTGTGACTTTGCCGATGGCGACACGTCCGACGAAATTGTCCCAATCAATGTTGGAGACGAGCATCTCGAAGCTGCCTTCAAGTTCCGCCTTCGGAGCCGGGATGTGTTTGACGATCTGTTCGAGCAGGAAGGTCATGTCCTTCTGTTCTCCATCAGCCTTGTCACTGACCCAGAGGGCGCGTGCACTGCCATAGATGAACGGAGCGTTGAACTGCTCTTCGGTGGCTTCCAGTTCCATCAGGAGTTCCAGCACCTTGTCATGAACCTTGGCTGGTTCGATGTGCGGACGGTCCATTTTGTTGATGAAGACGATGGGCTTGATGCCCTGCTGCATGGCCTTCTTTAAAACGAAGCGTGTCTGAGCCTGCGGACCTTCATAGGCATCCACGACAAGCATGACGCCATCGACCATCTTCATCACGCGTTCCACCTCACCGCCGAAGTCGGCATGGCCAGGGGTGTCCACGATGTTGATGATGTTTTCACCCCAATGCACGGAAGTGTTCTTGGCCTTGATGGTGATGCCCTTTTCTCTCTCCAGGTCCATGCTGTCCATGGCGCGTTCGGCGATGGCTTGGTTCTCACGGAAGTTACCGCTGGCGCGTAGCAGGGAGTCCACAAGTGTGGTTTTGCCATGGTCAACGTGAGCGATGATGGCGATGTTCCGAATCTTTGAAGGAGGGGTCATTAGGGGGCGAGTAGGGTGATCTCTCCCAGACGTGGCCGCCACAGATGGGGCGAGCTTTTGGCTGCTCGAAAAAGGAGACAGGCCGCAGGCTGTGCTTCCAGAGAGAGACAGGCGTTTGGGGGGAGGGAGCGCCGAGGCTAGCAGGTTATCCTCTTTTGGCAAACGGGGGTTTCGTCACAGGGAATTCAAGGCCCTGAGATCGGTCAGATCCGTCTGATCGGACGGATCTTTTTAAAACACCGCCTTCCGGTGAAAAAGCCAGCTTTCCAGCAGCAGCACGCCGAGCACGAGCCAGAGTAGCAGGAAGGGCCAATCACTGATGCCTGCGGAAGCAACGATGGGGGCTAGTTTCGGCTGATCCGTTTTGGTGTTCGCGGCTGGCACGTCGGTTTCAGTGGCGGAAGCTAGGACACTGGCACCAGTGCGCGCAGTGGACTGCCAAGCGCCGATGCGTTGGATGGAAAGAAGACCGTTCGCTGCCTCATCCGTGGTCTCGATAAACTGCTTACCATCCCACTCAGTCCACTGAATCAGGCCGGTCTCACTGAGTAAATCACCGGGGCGCTGGGTGCGCAGATCAGCCATCGCATCGGAGTTTTCAGCGCACCAATATAACGCATTTCCCAGCAGTAGAGGAAAGGCGGGCAACAGGGCGAGCTGCTCAGACCGTGCCGGAGAAAACGCGCTGACGATGAGTCGCTGGCCATTCGCTTCCCCCGCAGCCAGCACAGGTTCTGTGCCTGCCATCCAGAGCGGCTCCAGCGCCATACCGAGATCTAAGACACTGGTTTGAGTGATGGCAAGACGACTGGTCGCCACGCGGAAGAGCAGAGGATGATCCGGCGCGACACTGCGCACGCTGTCATGCGGCAAGCCGGGTTCTTGCAGCTTGCGGAGCTTCACGGGTCCAGAGCTCTTCGCGGGGTTCAGCGCGATCACTGGACGATCCGTGGGCAATGTCTCGGGCAGCCAGCCTTCAAAGACATACACATCCGGCTTATCCTTCATCGGCCATGCAGCAGGAGCACCTTTCAGCATCTCGATGCGCCCCGCCTCGATCATCGAGGTCATCGCTAGTTCTGTGAAAGGATCTGCTTTTTCTGCCACCCAGGCCACAACAAGTGGTCTGGTCTGTGGTAGCGGTGCGGCGACTCCATCATCCCAGCCTAGGCAGTCACCGTCAGTTTTTAAGTGCATCTCCAGACGCTGTCCTCGTACTCCTTCGAGAGGCAGGATCAGCGAGGTCGAAGCACCCGGCTCCAGCTCAAGTTCGCGTAGTTGGGCAAGCCGACCTGCTATCGTGACTTCAAGTGTCGAGGTGCTCTTCGTCGTGGTTGCCTTGGCCGCTTCCTTTTGGGCCAAGGCTTTGGCTTGCTTATCGGCGGCCCGTTGCTCGGTGGTGGCACAGAATATGCCCTACGGGCCTGCGACCAGAGCTTCCAATTCCCCGGCGATTCGCACCCATTCCTCTCGCTGGTTTTTCCGGTCCGCAAACCGCCGGGCTGCTCGAAGAGTGACCTGAATCGGCCCGCGGCGGGGCCATCGCGCCTCTGGAGGCCAGGCTTCGAACGTGCCCTGCAAGGTGCAGGGTACCACCGGAATCTCCGTCCCCGCCACGAGCATGCCGATCCCAGGCTTGAAGGGGCATCCGCCCGTCCCGGGTCCAGGTTCCTTCAAGGAACACGAAGAACCCGCCGCGCCCCCATACGCTCGGCATGCGG
>JBEBGU010000884.1:0-2191 GCA_040081325.1 Prosthecobacter sp. | reverse complement strand
GCTCGCCGCTCTGGACAAGCTGCCCGGAGCCTACTTGCGGGAGGCGTTTGGGAGTTTGTAAGGGTAGCGTCCGTTGAAGCTCACCGTATTCGTCAGTCCTGAACCAAGAACCCACTCACTCCTGGAGACCCACCCTGATCCGCCGTGTCATTGAATCCATGGATACCGGGTCTGAGGTCGTGCAGGTGGTGACGAACGACGGACGGGCCTTTGCCAAGTTCCTCGGCAGCACGAAGGAAGGTCCGCACATCCTGGCGTGTGAGCTGGTGGGAACCCGTCTGGCGTCCTTGATGGGACTGCCGGTGCTGGACTGGGTGCTGCTGACCTACCCAGGAAAGCCGGAAATTGTTCTCAAGTCGGGGGCGAAAGCGCAGGCTGGGACGGCATGGCTGACCCGCCGAGTGGACGGCGTGCCATGGGGCGGGCACGAGGATGACCTGAAGTATCTGGCAAATCCTGGGGATCTGGCCAAGCTGGTGCTGCTGGATCAATGGACGCGAAACTGTGACCGCTACCGCCCTCAGCCGCGCCGGGTGAACCGGAACAACGTGTTTTTCATGCGTGAGGGTGCGCCGGAGGGGCGTTTCATCCTCATGGCGATGGACCACACCCACATCTTCACCTGTGGCGGTCCGCTCAGCCGTGATCTGGCCCGCATCGCCACGGTCCGGGACGAGACGGCGTTCGGGCTTTTCCCAGAGTTTGAGCCGCACCTCAAGCGGCCAGATGCAGTGGCCGCCGTCGAGGCGATGACCGCGATCCCTGATGACAAGATCAAGGCCGTAGTGGCATCCATCCCGCAGGACTGGCAGGTGGATGAGCAAACACGGGCCTCAGTGGTCGAATTCCTGCTTCAGCGGCGTATCTGGTTGTCCAAGGAATTTGTTTCCCGACTTTTCGCGCAGGGAGAACTGCTGTAGCCTTCCCACCCCAAACACCATGAACACTTCGACCACCGGTTACTATAGCCTGATCCAGTATTGCCCTGACCGCGGGCGGTCGGAGGCTGCCAACATGGGCGTGCTTCTCTTCTGCCCTGATCGGGGCTACCTCCGAGCCCGTTTGTCGTCGAGCAATGAGCGCATTCGCCACTTTTTCGGCGACGAGGTCGGTGATCTAAAACAGATCAACGCGATGAAGAAAATGCTGGAGCACCGTCTGGAAGCGGAGAAGCCGGATTTGGTCGATGTGGTAGCGCTTCGGCGCTTTGCAGCGCTGATGGCGAACGAGATCATGATCACCGAGCCCCGCCCCACGCTGGTGGACGAGCCTGATGTGGAGTTGGCGCAGCTTTACGATGACCTCGTGGGCCGCACTCAGCGGCGTGAACCGCCAACGGAGGCTACTTTGATCAACCGTTTGCGCCTCCAGCTAGAAACACCACGCCTCAAGGATCTCCTCAAACGTGATATGATCGCGAAGGTGCCGGTTTTTGGCACCGAGCTGAAAGTACCCTACGCTTATCAGAATGGACGCCTGAACCTGATCGAGGCTCACGAGTTCAACCAGCAGCGGGAGCAAGACATCATCCGTGACGTTTTCAACAAGGCCGCGCAGGGCAACCTCATCTACAAGCATCCCGATCCCGAGACGGGCGAACGGCAGCTCGTGGTGGTCGCTTCTTTTGGTCGCGCCGCCATTGAACATCGCCAGCAAGTGGAGACGGTGCTGAGGGATCATCATGTGACCTTCGTGGCGGATACTGGCTTGGCCGATCTTGAGCGGCATATCGCAGAGACGGCGCATTGATAACTGCTTTTCGTTCCTGTTAGCCGTCCGACTACATTTAGTCCGACGACTAAATGTAGCCTCTGGGCTAAGTGCCTCTCAATCTATGCCCAAACCCGCCAAGCCGAAGACCAAAACCACCACCCGCGCCGGACTGGACAGTGCCATCTGGAGCGTGTGTGACATCCTGCGGCGGTCGAACTGTGCGGGGGCGTTGCAGTATGTGCCGGAGCTGACATGGATTTTATTCCTGCGCATCCTGGATGAGACGGAGGAGGTCGAGGCGACGAATGCGAAGGCGGTGGGCGCGGATTTCCAGCCTTCGCTGGCCGCGCCGTATCGCTGGCGGGACTGGGCGGCACCGGAAGCGGCGGAGCGGAGGCGCATGGTCGAGAGCACGACGAATGCGTTTTACGACTTCGTGAACACGAAGCTGATCCCGCACCTCAAGGCGCTGAAGGAC
>JBEBGU010000127.1:0-8393 GCA_040081325.1 Prosthecobacter sp. | reverse complement strand
TAGAGGATGGACCCCATGACGTAGAGGATGGACCCCATGACGTAGAGGATGGACCCCATGACGTAGAGGATGGACCCCATGACGTAGAGGATGGACCCCTGCACGTAGAGGATGGACCCCTGCACGTAGAAGATGGACCTCTCCACGTAGAAGATGGACCTCTCCACGTAGAGGATGGACCCCTCCACGTAGAGGATGGACCCCTCCACGTAGAGGATGGACCCCTCCACGTAGAGGATGGCCACCTGATCTGGCACCGAGACAGGAAAAGCCGGGACAGGCAAACTCGTTGATCCTGTGCGTGCTGCGGCCCAGATCCCCAACCCACTTCACCATCTGATGAATCTCCACGTCAGCTCCGGCAGCCTGAACCAGACCCGAAAAACCTCAGAATTGGCCGGACCAAAGACATGCAGTGCTCGACCAAAGACGTATAGTGCCCCGACAAAGACATGTAGTGGTCCGAACTTGATGTCAAAAATCGACCCCGTGAGGCCCCCTGCTCCGGCCCCGAGACCGAAAAAGCCGGGACTGGCACCGAGTTTGGAAAGCCTCAGACCCTCAGATTCAGATTCCAAGGCTGCTCGACTTGAGCCACCCCAGGAGATTCGCCATCCGCCGCAGCCGATCAGGAAAGTCTTGCCCTCTTTGCGGAAGCTGATCAAACTGCCATGTAGAACCCTGGAGACGAGCGTCTGAATTTCTAGAATTCCGCAATTTGAATCACCTGACCCCATTCATCCGACGGACACGAAAATCAATACTGCCTCCTTTGCCGTTGCGGAGCTGATCGATCGTGCCACCAGCATATCGCAGCAAAAGCTCGTTGAGTTTTTCGGAGGTGACCTTTGACTGATTGGCGCTCATCCCTTCAAAGAGCGAAGCCTTGCCAAGCAACGAAGCAAGCATTTCAGTTTTGAACGCGCTAATGGTCGAGATCGCGACGGGACGCCCAAAACGCGTGCGTGACATGGACATGCGGGCACGAGGATCTCCCCTCTCAGTCAAGGCCGCCAAGTCAATGCTTCCCTCTTGCACTTTTCGACTGCTATTGAAATGAATCAACGGTGGTAAGACCAAGGGCTCACCGGAAATGCCCAGCAGCTTCATCAGCGCTTCATCTGGATCAGACAGATCAGCCCAATGTTGATGTCGCTTCCAATGCTTGATCAAGTCGTCCTTATCTCCGGTTACTTTCAGTTCGCCCCCACGCGGTATCTTGAGTGTAATCTTCTTGATCTCCCCACCAATTTCAAACTCACCATGAATCGTGCAGGCATCGCTGCCTGATTTGATAAAGAGATCAGGCAGATCTGTCAGCCAGCCCCCATCTTCAAACACTCGACTTGGCCTTGGAGCGAAAACGCAGAAGAACAGGAGCCCGATGCATTCCATGACCGAGGTCTTGCCCCCGCCATTCTCACTGCCAAGAACAAAGATGTCAGCATCCCCTTCCAGCAGCGGCGTCGGGAACTCTAACGTCAACGAATCTAGACGTTTATAGTTCTCCACCACGAGTTTCTTTAGCCGCAGAGGCGTGGCGATGGGTTGGGTAGTAGATGAAGGCATGATCGGCAAAATAGCAGCGCTCCCAAAGGATGCACTGCTCTTTTTCAGTTTGGCGCGGGCGCATCCGGCTCCGCACTCCCATCCTCATTCACATAAACCAGTAATAGCCGGGGTCAGGTGATTCATATTGCATGATTCTAGTTTTTAGAGACTTGGGGAGCCACGACACGCAAACGTAGGAAATGACGAATGACGAATGACGGAGGAAAGTCTTGTCTGCTGCGTGGAATCCAATCAAACTGCCATGCAGAATCCTGGAGTGAGCTTCTAAATTTCTAGAAGGCAAAGCCATTATACGTCCACGCATCCGAAAAGTATTGACGGTTTCTTGTTTTATGATTTTAAATCGGTTAAGCGCCATATCTCAAAAAACTAAACTCAAAGCGGAACACTATTATGGGATTTAATCCATTCAAAGCCGGAGCAAAGCTCGCACAGCAAGCTATTCGCGTTATTGCTGAACCTGTTAAGAAGGTCGTTAATGAAGTGGTAGATGTTGGATCCGACATCGGGGAAACAGTTGGGAATGGTGTCCGCCGAGTTGCAGGACCATTCATTGGAATGGTTGATGATCTTCATAATGCCCTGATGCCCCGGTTCAGGCTCGATATCAATGCTAACGCTCAAGTCGCATGGCCTGCCCAAACCGACTTCAATGTCAATCTTAAGCTGCCTGATTTTCCCGGAAGTTCCGGTGCAATGCAAAACTTTCCAGCTTTGGTCGGCGATCTCACAGGTGGATTCCTCTCGAACATTACCGCTGATCGTGAGCGGCTGCGTTTTGCAAAGCGCCGTTTGCAGCTTCTGAAACATATTGCACTAAAGGGGCATCGGTTTGGCGCTGAGGACACTTACACTCTCATGGTGTCTTATACCCCCGACGAACCTTGGAAGTTTGCAGAAAAGGCTGATGAAACGGATGTGCTTGGTTACTTTCCTGTTTTTGAAATCAAAGTCCGAGAGCCTGCTGGGAGTGAACAAGTGATCATGCTTCGCATTTCTGAATCGGCGCACAGACGGTTTTCTGAATTCAGAACTCAGATCATGGGCAGGACTGGACTGGATGAGCCGACAGCAAGAAAAACCTACTCTCCAGCCCTTGCTAAGGAAGCCCCATCCGCAACGGAGAGCATAAGCCTTCTCCGCCTACTAAACAACGCTGGTAACAATACCATAGACATTAATTTGGCCACTGTTGGTGACAGGAAGATCCACAGAGATGCTGCTGGGACACTCTCTGTGTCCTTGATTCGTCAATCGGCGTATGTGAGGGATTCGGTGTTTTTTGCAGAACTAAAAGTGAAACCAAATGCGTCCTTTGGAACCCGCAAGATTTCAGCCAACGTATGTCTGAGTGACGAATTTCGCCGTGCGAGCAACGTAGGGTTTACCATGTCCAAGAATTTAACTGGCGGTATTATGGCGCTCATAGATGAAGGCATCGATACTGCCGCCCCTCTCAAACTGGAGGAAATGCCCGCAGGGGCGAAATGGCAGGACAGAGCCTATGAAGTAAATATGAGGCTCGCGGAAAAGACTGAAACGATTGCAGGGATCTTGGACGATCTGAAAGAACATCTGCGTGACCTCGGCTCGGAAGACGCCTTTGATATTCGAGGCAAAGCTATTGGATGCTTTTTCCCGCAGAATCCGACTATGCAGTGCCATGAAGTTGAAATTAAACTGGATACCGGTGCATCCCTTCCTTTGCTTGCGATAAGTCGGCTCAATTACGGGGAACATATTACCTTTATGACGCCAATCAGTTCTACACACTCTGGAGCATCTGAACTAAAGTCTGAATGGACCGCGCAAAAAGATGGTGGAACGTTAGCTCCCAGTGATGCTGGATCTTACACTGCCCAATTGGATCTGGCGTATGGATGGCTCGAGTCACTTGATACCTGCTACTCTGTTAATCGTATTTTGAGTGCACCCGAAGCAGGTCAACCTGCGGGGGCCAAGTTGAGCCATGTAATTTCGTTTGCTTGCAAGAATCATTTTGCCCAGTAGGCGTAGTGGTACACTTCTGTAGACTCTCCTCTTATAGCATTGCCCGCCCTCATTGAGCGAGAGTTATACTCGCAACAGTTAGATAACAGTGAAGTGTTCGTAACAATCAAATGATAATCACCGATTTCATTGCAACCTTGCGTAAAGAGCCGTCGGCACTGACTCCGGGGTTGCGGGATGGAGATTATCTCTTCTCAGACTGTCGGCTGATGCTACAGCATGTCATGGATAATGGCTTGCTGCCCACTGAGACACTACGCCGCAAAATTTCAATCGTAGATCGACGTTTGGCGCAGGCGGGCTTGCCAACGATCAGTGGGCTATCTCAAAATTTGATACTGACTGAGGATGAACTGGTTAAGGTGACGGCACCGCCAACCCCGCCGGTAATGCCTGCCCCCCCGTTATCGCTGCCAAAGGCTCAGTCTCCTGCGAACGCGGCGCTACAGCCTGTCGCAGTCGATTCCAGCGCCTCTTCGGAAGCCAAGACGCCGTCACCGGTCGAGCCAGTCACCCCTCCCACTCAGCTCGAGGCTCCGCTGGTTAGCCAAGGCAGAGTAGAAGTTCAAACTTTGCCAAACCCAAAGGAGAATTTGGAAGAGCCCGATCCGAAATCAGTTTCGAAGCAGGATTTCATTGAGGTCGCTCTGGAGGTGCACAGCGCGCTCTCTGCGCTTGTGGCACCGGCAACACCGACATCGCTCCGAGCAACCGATCCTGGACAACAGGCACATTCGACAACGGGAATGCCAAGGTTTCTGTATAGGATCATGTGGCTCTCATTCGTCTCGGCCATCCTTTTCCTACTGACACTGCCGAGACAGGACATTGAGGCGGAGAAGACGGAAAAGGCGCTGGCATTGGAAGCGAAGAAAGATGCAGCAAAGAAGAATGAAGGTGGGGCGACCGCGACACAAGTGCTGCCTGGATCTCAACCTTCGTTGCCGACGCCTCCAACGAAGACCCCCTAAAACAACTATGGAGACCTTGGCCACCATTGGAGAAATACTCAATGACTCAGTGTTGAAGGAGCGAGAGTTCTGGAATGTGCTATTCGGCTCTTGTCTTGGCGCTTCTTTCTACCTTTTGCTCCGAAACTATAAACTGCTGATCGAGCGGACCTATAACCCGCGTTACGACAAAGCTAATATCGTGAGGCTAACGATCGGTGTGGTATCCGGGGCGATTCTTCCGCAACTGCTCGTTGCCGCAGGGCAACCCATGGGCTCTCTTTACCCTGGGTTGGTGGCGATCCTGGGTGGGTTCTCTGCCGAAGCGGTGGAAGCGATTCTACAGCGTCTGGTAGAGGTGATGCTCGCAGCGGTGCGAGGAGATAACTCAGCAAAGATCGAAGCTGACATGCGCGAATACAAAGCAAAGCTTAGCGAAGAGCAATCGAAGCGAAACTCCGCCGCGCGGGACAAACTGGCGAGCGCGAAGGCTGAGCCTGACCTTGAAAAGCGCCAGGCGATGATTGACGAGGCGCTCTCGGTCCTGAAGTAGCCCGCTAATGAAAGGGGTGAAAGGGGTCAGCAGTCTCATATTGCGAGATTCCAGTTTTTGGAACTCTGCAATGCACCTGATGCGTGATGGAAGCCCTAGCCTTGCCCTCTTTCGCACGCCCTCTCTCTGGCTGAGTTGCTGGTGAAGGGTATCCGCTATTCCCAGCATCGTGAGTTGAGACTTGACGTTGGTGATTGAGCTAGGCGGTCACCAGGGCTGACTCGGTTTTGGCTGGCTTCCGGGCGGCTTACTCGGCTGCCCAGGCCCGCTCGATGACGGACCTCTAATCGGTAGTATCCACTTCACCGCGCCAAGGGCAGATGCCGCGCTTGGAGGGGGCGCTGGCAAAGGCTAGGAGACGTGAGGCAGGCTCTGGCCAGTCACGCTCTCGCGCTGCGGCTAAGGCTTGGGTGTGATTTTTCCCGGAGCAAAACAAGAGGTGGAAGAGATCTTTGATGGAGGCTCGCTGCTCAGCCGTGAAACCCTGACGGCGCAGGCCGACGATGTTTAGCCCGGTGATGCGATTGGTGCGCATGGCGGAGCTGAAATGGGGGATGTCTTTTCCAAAGCTGCCATTGCCCTGGATGACGCAGGAGTCACCGATGCGGATGAACTGATGAAACACGGCTCCACCACCAATGAAGGTGTTGCTACCGAGATGGATGTGGCCAGCCAACATGCAGCAGTTGGCGAGGATGTTTTTGTCACCGATTTGAACATCATGGGCGAGATGAACTCCGACCATGAGGAAGTTCCCTTCCCCGAGTCTAGTGGCGCTGCCGGCTGCACTGCCACGATGAATGGTAACGTGCTCGCGAATGACATTGCGAGGCCCCATAATGACGCTGCTCTCAGTCGCTGGCTTGAAGCCCAAGTCCTGTGGGTCGGTGCCGATCATGGCGGCTCGCCCAATGACGCATTGCTCACCGATCTCGACGCGACCGACGATCTGCGCATGGGACTCGATACGGCAGCCTGCGGCGATCTGCACGGGTCCGTCGATAATGACATAGGGGCCGATCTCGACCGTGGGATCGATCAGAGCTGAGGGATGAATGATCGCGGTGGGATGGATCATGATCTGACCTCACCACACACGACCGAGCAAGCGCTCAAAGGGGCCTTTGGCTGCCGCAGGTTTGGTGAACTTACGTCCGTCACCTTTGCTGCTCTTTGGGGAGACATACATCGGTCCTTTGTGATCGACGATTTTAATGGTCTTCACTTCAATGCGGGCGATGGGGCAATCATTGCTATCAACGGGCATCTTGGAGATGCGCTCTAGCACCTCAATGCCAGAGACGACTTGAGCAAAGACGGTGTACTTACCATCCAGTGATCCGTAGTTGCCGAGGGCAAAATAAAACTGGTAGCCGTTGGAGCGTTTGGAGGGGTTCGAGGAGTCGCTCTTGCGGCCCATGGCGACGGCTCCTTTGCGGTGCGTGCGCTTGATTTCTGCGGGGACGGTCTTGCCTTCACCACCTGTGCCCCAGTTCTCCCGAGCACCTTCATCAGACGTGATCGGATCACCTGTTTGGACGATGAAGCCTTCGATGGCGCGATGGAAAGCGAGTCCGTTGTAGGCTCCCGTTTCGACATTGTCTAGAAAGTTGGAAACAGTCTGCGGTGCATCCTGCGGGTAGAGTTCAAACATGACCTCTTCAGCCGTGCCACCGAAGCTGATCTGCATGACGGCGAGCTTGTGTTGTGAGTCTTTAGCCCAGCCGGCTGGGTCTTCGAGCTTCGGCGCACTGAAGGTCTGCTTGCGGCCTGTTGTCTTGATACTGGGAGTTGAGGTGGATGGCGCGGTCGCGCGATCTGCCGCGTTGAAGAGTGCCTGCTGCGCATCATTGGCTAGGCGCTCAATGGGTGGAAGCGCTGCGGGCACTGCGGAGGGCAAGGCGGGCGGCGGAACTGTGGGCGAGAGTTCTTGTGCCTGAAGGGTGCTGAGCGCGAGCACGCTCGTCAAAGCAGCGGATAGGAGAGAGGTGCAGTGCTTCACAAACGAGAGAGACTGAAGTTTATAGCCGACGAAAGACAATGAGGCGATCAGCGCAGAGTGCTAGGAACCACGACGGGAGCACTCGCTGGTGGCTCTGGATTCAGACTTACAGGCGGCGGAGTGCCACGAACAGTTTCGCGAGCAGGAATGTCCGCTGCGGGAGCTGCCTCTGTAGCCGTAGCTGCACCCGAACCGGAAGGCTCGACGAACTGAAAGTTGCGGCGTGGACCACCTCGGGATTTACGTGGAGTCATGCCCCATTTCACATCAAGAGCATCCATCTCAGCGACGGTAGGATTCACGGCTTCTGTGCGTCCACTACCAATCTGGCATGAAGACAAAGTGAGGAGGATTGCTGCACAGGCAAGGGCGGAGAGAATTCGCGAAAAAGTCATTGATTAAGCAGGGCAGATATTTTGATAACGGGGCCGATATTAGACACTCCACCAGCGACAAGCAACACGGAATCCACCGCCGCTGATCCCTGCCTGATGAAACCCAGTCCGACAGGGGCTCCACTCTGTGGATGCAGGGTCACGCTGGTGATCATGCCGATGTTCTTTTCACCCAGATGCAGTGCGGCTCCGGGTGCGATCCCCTGCCCTACGCCCGCTGCCTCCCAGGCGATGAGTTCACGCGGCATCTTGCCTGTGGTCTTGATACGGGAGAGGATCTCTTGGCCGATGTAGCAGCCTTTGGTAAAGCTCATCGCCCGTGACTCCAGACCTGCTTCTTGCGGAAAGGTATCCGCGTTTAGCTCACTCGGATAAGCTGGGATTCTCTGAAGAATGCGGAAGGCCTCCACGTCCTCAGCGGTCAGCGATGGGTGCTGGGTGCTGGCTTCAGATGCCGGAAGCCAGACATCGTAACCCGGAACACCGAAGCGCTCGGAACGCATCCCTGTCTCGGCGTTTTTTCCCCAGCAGTGCCACAGCCGCCATTCGTCGGTGATGTCCTCCAGCACGGCATCATCAGCGATGATGTAGCGCTCAAGTCGGATGCCGAGACTTTCACGAAGTGCCTCCGGTGCATCAATGATCAAAGTGTCACCCACAGCATGGATGAAGACATCGCTCTCGATCCTGCCCTTTAAATTGGTCACGCAGGCGTAAAGCGCCGAGTCGGACTTCACCTGACGCACATCATTGGTCACTTGCCCATTAAGATAGCGAATACGGTCCGCGCCACTGAGACGCCATTTAGCGCGAGAAGACAGATCCGCACTGCCGCCATGAGCGAGTGTGTTTCGGTAGAGTTCAGATTCCATAGGTCTGCATACGGCGAGCCAGTGCAGAAGGTCAACTCA
>JBEBGU010000883.1:0-2195 GCA_040081325.1 Prosthecobacter sp. | reverse complement strand
GTCTGGTCGGATGCAGTGAGTGACCCAATAGGTGATATTGGAATCTTTATCGCTTGCTCAAGGCCACTACAGCCAACGGTGAACAATCCCGGATTGGATCGTAGAAAATCATGGGTTTTACTCGGCCTTCTTGCTGTGGTTAAATACACCGAAGACAGCCCAGTCGATATAAAGTACATCGCCTATACTGATCCTGAGGGATTGAATGATGACCGCTGGTTTTATAAGCTAGACATGAGTGCAGCAAATCTTGTTCGCCGTGAAATTTTAACCGGAAGAATCAGCATGGAGAAAGGCTACGACAAGATCGTTGCTGCGTGGCACCGCGTCACCCAAGAGGGATGAAAATTTCTGTCACCCATCTAATCCGCGCAGCACCATGGCGCTCCATTGCAAAGCATCTCCCCTCTGTATTTCGGCGAACATACGACAGGGGGGGCGACCTGACTGCGGAGGCGGAACACACCCCCTAGACCCCCCGAAGGCCAGCCACTCAAGATGCAGACAGATAACCTCCAAATAACTAATTACATGAAACGCAAACTGAACCTATTCCTCGTCGCCTTCGCCACTTCAGTCATGGCATTCTCGGCACTGGCCAAAGATGCTCTAAAAACCAAATCAGATCGGCTTAATGGTGCCTCCAAGGCGACTGAGATTCTCGGGATCACCGTCAAAAACAAGCAGAATGAAAAGATCGGCAAAGTGGAGGATCTGACCGTGGATGTGGCGTCGGGTCGCATTATCCAGGTAATCTTGTCCACCAGCAAATACACTGGCTGTGACGGTGCTCTGACCGCCGTCCCCCCTGGAGCTTTGCATCACGATGCTGCCAACAAAATCCTCAACCTGGACGCCGGGAAGGAGAAACTCATGAGCGCGCCAAAGTTCGAGATGGCGAAGTGGGCCGAAGAATCCGACACCGATCACCTGTTCGCTGTTTATCGCCATTTTGGGGAAGAGAAAACCTTCACCTTCATTCAAAACGGAAGAGTCGTTCTGAATGATAAAGTCGGCACTGGCGAGTCCCTGATTTCTGCCGCGCGCCCAAGTCAGATCCAAATGGCGAGCAAGCTCATCGGCACGCCTGTGAAAAACCTCCAGGAAGAAAAGCTGGGGACGGTGGACAACCTGCAACTAGATCTGCCTGCGGGCCGTGTTGTGGCGGTCATCGTTTCTTCTGGCGGGTTCCTCGGCATGGGAGACGAACTCAGTGCTGTCCCATCCGCTGCTCTTCTGTTCACCAAGGGTCGAGATATGCTTCAACTCGACGCTTCAAAGGAAATGCTTAGCAGCGCGCCGCATTTCAAGGTCAATCAATGGCCCGACTTTGCCCAGACCAGCTATGCCAATGGCATCTATCAAGCCTACAAGATTGAACCCTACTTCACGACCGAAGTGGACAACACCGCGCGCAATGTTCGCGATGGCAACGTCCGCACACTGACTCCTCTCGATCAGGGTAACAGCCAGTCTGACGTGAATATCACGGCGCAGATTCGCAAGCAGATCATCGCGGACAAGAAGATGACCGTAAACGCCCAGAACGTGAAGATCATCACCCAAAAAGGGGCGTGTCACACAGCGCGGACCAGTCAACACCGCCGAGGAAAAATGTCTCATCAGTGAAATCGAAACCTACACCGCTGGCATCACGAATGTGGACAACCAACTGGAAGTGAAATTCGCAACCAATTGATTCAATCACCTCTCAAACACACCCAAGAAAATCAAAACACCATGTCCATGAAATCTGTCTTCTGCATCGCCACATCCCGCTTCCAAGGCGACCAATTATCGATCAACTCAAAGCCGCTAACTTCTCTAACAATGACATCTCAGCTCTTTTCGCTGACCAAAAGAACAAGTCACGAATTTGCCCATGAAATGAACACCAAAGCACCCGAGGGAGCAGTCACTGGTGCGGGCACTGGCGGCGTCCTCGGTGGCGCACTCGGTTGGATCGCAGGCATCGGTGCGCTTGCCATTCCTGGCGTCGGTCCCTTCATTGCTGCAGGCCCTATCATGGCAGCTTTAAGCGGTGCGGCCATCGGTGCGACTGTCGGCGGCATCACGGGTGGATTGATCGGCATGGGCATTCCCGAATTCGAAGCCAAGCGATTCGAAGGGAAAGTGAAAGCAGGTAGCTCGCTCATTTCCATCCACTGCGACGACAGTGAAGAGTCGGACCGGGC
>JBEBGU010000126.1:0-8424 GCA_040081325.1 Prosthecobacter sp. | reverse complement strand
GTAACAAATAAAAGTGTAGAAATGTATTTATTGCCTGTTGTAATTTAATCACAATTTGAAGAGTCAATTGTTATTAAAGGTCGTAATATTATTACCAAATACCATGCAACCCTGGGAAATCACACTGAAACGCGCACATCAGACGCTAGTCATTTGGCAACAATATGCACCTGGGATCAAGCTGCGCGGGGAGGGGCATGAGGTGTTAGCGGCCTTGATCGGGCAGTTCGAGCCGCTGGCGCAGGCCTGCGTGACCTCTCAAGATGAAGTGGACGCGGCCACACGCGCGGCGCAGGACACGCTGGCCAAGCTAAAGCTGCTGGGCACGCGCGTGCCGCAGATGATCGAGGCGCAGCTCGACGACAATGAGCCGCTGATGGCAGGCCTGCGGGTGATCTACCGCAACACGGCACGCAGCGAGGCGACGATCCTGACGCGGATGCGCGAGCTCTACCCCCTCTGGCTGCTGGCCGATGAGGCGATGGCGGCCCAGACACCGCCGCAGCCGCCCATCATCCGCAGCATTCAGGGCCTGCCCCACACGGCGGCGATGGCCAAGGCGCTGCTCGACGGCTACAACAATGAGGTCCAGGGGGTAGGTAAAATGAACAAGCAGCACGCCGTGACCCTGGCCGCCCAGGCCGCGCTGGACGAGCGGGTGGATGCGCTCAACAAACGCTGGTATAAAATGGTGAGCAACAGCTTTGAAGCAGGCTCCCCGGAGCATGAGGCGCTAGACAGGATCCCCACAGAGCAGGGCGCGCTGGTGCCGACCGTGCTGGAGATCAAATCCGTGAAGCAGGGCGGTGAAGAGGGGCGTCAGGTCATCGTGCGCTATGCCGCGAAGGGCGGCGAGCGCGCCACGCGGCGCTGGCTGAAATGGCAGGTGCTCGGCGCGGACACGGACGCCATGAACGAGCTGCCCCTGGACCCGAAAGGCAACACGCTAGGCCCCTTTGAAGTGGGCACCGAGCTGCGAATCATCGCCGAAGTGGCCAACAGCGCGGCTTCACGAACCAGCGCACCCAGGACCATCACCATCACGGCCCCTGTGGGGTAGTGGAGGAGGCTCGGGTGTGCTCCAGTCCGAGTTTCGAGTGGATGAATTGAAATTGGCTATCAGTCTCTCAGTTTGTGCCCGCATTGGGGACCGTGGTAAGTCGAAGCGAACCATTGCTGGGAATACGTCAGTTTTCATAAGGCCGAACATTGTAGATCATGAACAAATCCGTTGGGATGTCCGCAACATTATCTCCTGCGATAAGGTGGGTATGACTTGCGGCTCAAAGTGGCCGCTGGAGTCAGCCCAGGGCGCAAGCTTTCGTTGTTGAACGAAGTTTGGCCAAGTGTGGAAACCATCCACGGCGCGGGCTTTCCAGCCCGCAGCACACCGATCACACCCCCAGGTCCAGCACCACCCTAGAATGCCATGCCAGCTTCCCTGATGAGCCCGTGTGTCAGCTACATCGCGCAAAGTTGGGGTGGTGCAGAGAAGCGCCGACCCCTGATGGACAAGGTCTTGGAGTGGCAGAAATAAACTTCGCCGAAGTTGCCTCCCAAAACCTGGGAGGCCATCCGGGCGCTTGATGCTCGGGGGGCATGCGCAGTATGTCTGGCTAATCACAGGCCAACTACGAAAAGACACAAAAATAGTTCATGAGTCCCATAAGCGCACAAGTGCTGATCACGGGCATGAGGCCGACTTTGAAGCGCTGCATGACGATGAAGGCGATCACGGCGAGGGCGGCAACGAAAGCGTCGAACTTTCCACTCGTGGGCCAGAGTGAGTGAGTGGTGAAATGGACGCCTAGATTGAGGATGACACCGACGACTGCGGCGGTGATGGCTGAGAGTGCGGCGCTGAGGCGGGGCTGTTGGCCGAGTTTCTCGATGTGAGGTGCGCCGAGGAAGACGAAAAGAAAGCTGGGTAGGAAAGTGGTCCAGGTGGTGAGTAGAGCACTGACTGTGGCGCTCACGAGTGGGGTGAGGGCACCGGGTTGCTGCCAACCACCGACAAAGCCGACGAATTGCAGCACCATGATCAGCGGACCGGGCGTGGTCTCGGCGAGCGCGAGACCGCTCATCATCTGCGGATGCGAGAGCCAGCCGTGAGTCTCGACGGCCTGTTGAGCGACATAGGGCAGCACGGCATAGGCTCCGCCAAAAGTGACGAGTGAGGCTTTGCTAAAGAAGAGGCCCTGCTGGGCCTGCGTGCTGCTCCAGCCGAGCCACCACGCGATGGCAAAGACGGGCAGCCCCCATAGTGCGAGGCAGAGTGCTGTGATGCTCATGCTTCGCGCCCATGAGGCTCGGATGACGGGTGGTAGCTCGATGGCGGCGCTGGACTCTTTGGCCGAGCCGTGACCTTTGCCCGCAGGGAACTGTGCTGGGAGAAGACGATTGCCGATCCAGCCGAGCATGGCAGCCATGAATACGATGATGACAAACGAGACGTGGAAGAAGTAGATGGCGGTGAATGAAGCTGCTGCCACGGCCCAGAGCGTGGGGCTTTTGAGAGCTTTCGTGCCGATGCGGAGCACGGCCTCAGCCACGATGGCGATCACGGCTCCGAGCAGTCCATGAAAGATGGCTGCGAGCCAGGGCAGATGACCGCCTGCCATGTAGAGCCAGCTCAGACCAAAGAGGATGAAAACGGCAGGCAGCACAAATAGTACACCGGCTGCGATGCCACCTCTGGCCCCATGCAGACGCCAGCCGAGGTAGGTGGCGAGCTGTTGTGCTTCTGGGCCGGGCAAGAGCATGCAGAAATTTAGTGCGTGGAGGAAATGCGTGTCGCTGATCCAGCGTCGCTTTTCCACGAGTTCCTTGTGCATGAGGGCAATCTGTCCCGCAGGTCCGCCGAAACTGATGAAGCCTAATTTGAGCCAGTAACGCAGGGCTTCAGGGAAGGTTGGCATCTCGGGAACTGCGTGATTCATGGATCAAAAGAACGCGAGCGTGGCAGAGGAGCAAAAGGAATTCATCCCATCATTTGACAGAAGAGGGTGAGCGTGTACTTTCGCGCCCCTTTCCCCAGAAAGGCCCCCAGTTATGGCAAACGTCCAAGTTATCCTCAAAGAACAAATCAAAGGTCTCGGTGCCGAGGCTGATGTCGTGCGCGTGAAGCGTGGTTTCGCTCGTAATTTCCTCGTCCCCCAGGGCAAGGCTTATGACACGACACCCGGTAATCTGCGCCACCTGAATCACCTCAAAGCGCTGCGTGCTGAGCGCGAGTCGAAGGAAGTCCAGGAGGCCGAGAAGATCGCCGCCAAGCTTAAGAAGCTGAAGCTGAAACTCACTCTCCAAACCGGCCAAGGCGGCAAAGCCTTCGGTTCTATCACCACGATCGACATCGCTAAGGCGGTGCTTGAAAGCGCGGGTAAGATCGAACTGGATCGTCACCAGATTCAGCTTGAGAAGCCGATCAAGAGCACCGGTTCATTTGAGGTGCCTGTGAAGCTGCACGCTGAAGTGAGCTGCTTCCTGAAGATCACCGTCACCGCTGCTGGCGCTGAAGAAGGTGCAGCTTCTGAAGAGTCGAACGAAGAGTAGTCTGAACTTTACACAAAAGCCGCGCTCCGTGAGGGGCGCGGCTTTTTTATTTTACCGTCATGCGGGGACGGCGGACTGAATGTCCGCCGGATGCTGGCAGTCGTGGGGCCTAGCCTACTGCGCCTTCTTGGTGAGGCTGAGGATCTGGTAGTTCTTGGCGAAGGTGCCGAGAGCTTCTGTGGCGGATTCTTTGGTCACGGTTTCGCTACTTGCCACGATGATGAGCTTTTGCTCGTCGGCATTTTCGCCAGCTTTGACATCGACACTGATGACGCCAGGCAGCTTTTGGGTGATGGCTCCGGTGATGTGCGCTTTGCAGGCAGAGCAGACGACACCTGTGATTTTGCCCTCATAGGTGACGGATTTTTTTTCGTCGGCAGCTTGGAGGTTGAGCGATAGAAGCAGGGAAAGGGCGAGGAGAAGTTTTTTCATGGAGTTGGTGGAGGTGTGCAGACATCAAAACGCCGGGATGTGGGTTTGTCCAGCATCCCGGCGTGATGATTGAGTGGGTCAATTATTTTTCAAGAGCTTCACCAGCGGTCTTCCAGCCGGAGATACCAGCGGAGAGGTGCTTCACATTGGTGTAGCCGAGTGCAGCAGCCTTTTTAGCAGCGGCCTTGTAGGCATTGCAGCTCGGGCCACCGCAATAAGCGACGACGAGGGCGGCTTTGTCAGCAGGAAGAGCGGCGGCCAGGGTGGCACCTTTGGATTCAAAGTCGATCGCGCTTGGCACATGGCCTGCGGTGAAGGAATCGGAACCATTGACGTCGATGACGGTCACTTTCTTCTCAGCAATGGCGACCTTGAGGTCAGCGATGCTGATGTCTGGGAACTCGGCAGCCATGGCGGATGCTGCGACGAGGGAGAGGGCGAGTGCGATGAGTTTCTTCATGGGTGGTGTTCGTTGATTTGGGTTTGTTGGGGTGTCACCGCCTGACTGAAAACAGTGAGGTGGCGGCTGTCAGACGCTTTAGGCCAGCTTTTATTCCGACCGTGGGCGCAGATTCGATGTCATTACGAAGCGGAACGTTGAATCGTGCAAATAAATAATCAGCGCCACCAATTTGGCAGGCCGGGCAGGGTGTCCTTCAGGATGCTACGGATGGCGCGTTTTTCATCGGCGGGGATGTGCGCATAGGCTGGGCTGGGGTTTTGGTCGCGTAGGCCTTCGGCCATTTTATAATAGACGCGTTCTTTGAGTTCCTTGGGCAGCTTTTGCCAGGACTCGGTGTAAAGCATGTAGCTGGCGCGGTATTTGAAGATGCGGCTACTCAGATCGAAATCTTTGAGCGAGGCACCACCGGCTGTGGGCTTTTTATTGCGCTGAAACTCACGGATGAAAGTAGCGTCGCCCTCGATACCCTGACGCGGGAGCTTGGCTTCATCTGTGAAGAGGATGTAGCGTGCGAGCTCTTCGGCGTGCTTCTCGATCTCTGCTTTAGCCGTCGTGGGCAGCAATCCAGGACTCTGAGCCTTGAGTTGACGAAGTGCATAGGCGGCATGGAAGACACGGTTTTCAAAACCGATCTGGTGCTCATGGACGAGGTTTGGGAGGATGTCGCTGGTGGGTAGGAGGTGCAGATTGAGGTCCGACATCTGGCCAGGCTCGACTGCTGTTTTGACAAAGCCGCGTGAGGAACTGGTGCGGCCCATGAAGTTCGCATGAGTCTCTGTGAGGTGGTGGCCACCGGTGAGGTGCCAGCCGCCGAAGCGCTTGTCTAAAGGGATCTGATGGCCCTGCTCATCGCGCCGGTAGGTTTCCAGACTGGCACCGCTGAGCATGGGTAGAACTGACTCGGCGATCAGTCCGGGCACGCGATGGGTGGCATTGCCTGCATGGCAGTTAAAGCACTTCTCTGAGCGCGCAATGAGCGGCAGTGAGCCGCCACGCTGAAGTCGGTCGAAGATATAAAAGATTGACCCCATCTCCGGGTCCATGCTGATGACCTCGACCTTCCCACCAGGGACGAAGCCAACGTAGGTATCTTCATTGAAGTAAAGGGCGCGCGGATTGCGCGGATTGATGATCTCGCTCTGCAATGAGCTGGCTGAGAAGACCAGAAGCTGGGAGCTGATGGGGATGTCGAGCGCTTTGAGAAGGCTGCTGAGAAAGGCTTTATCGTCAAAGGTATCGAGCTTCACCTCACCCGCGATGAGCTGTGGCAATAAAGCCGCAAAGCGATCTTTGGGTTTGTGAGTCAGGTAGCTGTGCGGCTCCGCTTTAAACTCGATGATCGTCTCTTTTGCCGCCTCAGTCGCGGCCATGCCTGCGATTGGCAGCAGACAGAGGGTGGCTAGCAGGCGGTGGAAAATCATGTGTATCAGCATACGAGAGCGGTGACTCAATTGTAACGCACATTGTGGCATTCACTTGGGTGAAGTCTTTTTCGCGCTTTCAGCTTCAAAGAACTCGATGCATAGCTGCCGACTTTTCAGACTCTCAACCATCCATTCTTCTGCCCAGAATGAGCGAACCCGCCGAATCCCAACGCGCCGACAAGTGGCTGCATCACCTCCGCATTTTTAAAACACGCAGTCTCGCCACCCAGGCTTTTGCTAAAGGCAACGTCACACTCGATGGCCAGCGCCTCAAGCCTGCGCGGGATCTAAAGGCAGGTGATGTGATCGAAGTCGTGCGTGGAGATCTGCGCTTGCGGCTCCGCGTGCTGGGCTTTCCAGCGCAGCAACTCAGCGCTGCACGAGTACCTGAGTTCTGTGAAAACCTGACGCCAGAGGAATGGATCATCAAAGCTGCTGCAATGAGGCATCAGCGTGAACTGGAGACGCCCCGCACCCATGAGGTCGTGGCGAAGCCGAACAAGCAGCAACTCAGACAACTGCGCGAATGGTGGGATCAGGAGCGCTGAGCTTTAGGATTGTAAAGCCCTCAGGTGGCGCAGAATTCAAGTATCAATCCATTGCTCTCAAACGCAATCGTCGCAGCGAATACATCGCCTGCTCACTCTGGCTGATCCTTCGGGCACCCTCTTTGCGCTTGGGGCCAAACTGATCTAGGTTTTTGGCAAAGACAGCTTCCACGAAATAACCGCTTCTTGATCGCCTCCAGCTTCTCCTGCACGAGCGATTCCATGCCCAGCTTTCTCAACTCGGCGAATTCAGTGCGCAGCAGGCCGACATAGGTCTTGCTGCAGAGCACTTGGAGATGCTCTAGCAGCCCCCCCGCAGACCCGGCGAATCTCTCCAGCCAGATCTCCCGCTTCGTCACTTCGATCAGCGCATGAAAGTGATTGCCCATCACGCAGCAGGTCACGAGCCTCACGCCACAAATGTCCGCTACACGCCACAGGACACGCTTCAGAGCTTCCTTTTCCAAATCGTCAAAGAATACCTCACCACCGCAAGTGCGCGACAAGACGTGGTAGCAATAGCTCTCAAAAGGCCCTTTGCCGAGGATGCGCTTCCGTCCGCTCGATCAAGAACGCGCCGCCGGATACGGAGCCGTTTTTGCATTGATGCCGATAAGCTGCTACTCTAGCGTATCCAGTTGATTGTCAGTGGTTTGGACTGTCTTCATGAGTGCAAAAAGTGATCAAAAATGGAAGCGACGAAATCACTGTTTACCTGGCATCTTTTTTCTTTTTTCTGCTTCCACCAAGGGCGCGATGAGGAAGAGCCGACTCACCCATGAAAAAACGTGGACAACAGTATAGGGGAAGGCCCAATAATCACGCCATGCAGCCAATCCCCTTTGCCCAATTTGAACAAATTGCCGAAAAGTACGCGGAGGAAAACTCCAGTATCAAACTCAAGTCTGGGGGTGGCTCCGTCAGAGATTCTCTCGAAAAGCGAAAGACCACGGACAGTGTATTTGCCAAAAGAGAAATCAAGGCAGAGCAGAATTTGCATGTGATGGATGAGTTCCGCAAAGCTCTGGAAAGCCGCTTTGGTGCCGCCGGAAGGATGGCTTTCGAGCAGCAACTCAGTGATAAAGTTGATGCAGCTCAGAGTCTGCGCCCTGCCGACATCAACATGACCATCGCCGTCGCAAAGGGGGCTGCGGTGGGTTTCGTAGCAGATGGAGTGATGAGCCAGGCAGAGCTCGATACCAGAGCCGCCATGCAGCATGTCACCCTGCCGCCTGGTCCACGCGGGGAAATGCTGCGCAAAGAAGTTTTTGATGCCCTGGCCCAAATCGCCCCGCAGTTTGCCGCCATTGACAGATCGGGCGACGGGCGCTTGCTCGCCAAGCTAGGCACCAACCTTGCAGAAACCCTGGACCAGAAATACGTCCTCACCGCCGTGGCGAAAGAATTTACCGCCCGCCTTGATGAACCTTACTCAGCGTTGATTGATGAACTCACCACTCGCGAGCGCACACCCGGCCACGCCCTGCAGCAGATACTCAATGATCATCCGCCGCTAGAGCGTGCTTTCCGAACGGAGGTGGACCAGTTCGTCGTAAACTCACAGAAGCTGGCTGATCGCCTCGCCACAGACATGGCTCACATCAATGCCGACTTTGATTCCTTGCGCCCGTTGGGGGCGGGGCCGGCCACTGGCATCAAGGACATCCACATCACTAGCAGTGACCCACACCACGGCGGCAATCGTGTCTGCATCCTGACTTTGGACAACGACCAAAAGATCGTTTACAAACCACGCGATGTACGGATCGACGCTGCCCTAGTGGGGCATCAAGGGCCAGCGCCTGACGATCTGAATACGCTGAACGACAACAATCGCAGCCTTGTCGAGATCGGCAACTCCCTCCTCGTCAACAATGGCGACATCAACGCCCCAGCGCGCATGCCCACACTGCAGTTTCTGCCCAAGCAGGATGCTGCCGGTGTTGGCACCAACGAGGGACGTTACGGTTATGTGCAGTGCCTCAGCAATGGCACGGAGCAGGAC
>JBEBGU010000125.1:0-8426 GCA_040081325.1 Prosthecobacter sp. | reverse complement strand
GTACCTTCGGGCAGGCCGACGAGGTCGCTCCAGAAGGCATCGTCTTTTTCAAACCAGAGGTTGGTGCCGTGCGTTTCGACGGCGTCGGCGACCTTCAGGGAGATGGTGTGATCCATGATGGCCTGGCCTTCGGCATCGTAGAAGATGGGCAGCGGGACGCCCCAGGTGCGTTGGCGGGAGATGCACCAGTCGGGGCGGCTTGCGATGGTGCCGTAGATGCGCTTGATGGAATTTTCTGGCAGCCAGTTCACGGTGTCGATGGCCTTCAGGGCTTCGTCGCGGAAGGCGGCGATGCGGATGAAGAACTGCGGGACGGCGCGGAAGATGATGGGGGTCTTTGACCGCCAGCAATGGGGATACTGGTGGACGTATTGTTCGTTGCCCAAGAGCGCTCCTTTGCCCTCGAGGATGGCGATGATGCCTTCGTTGCTCTTGAAGACGTGCTGGCCGACAAACTCGGGCAGGCCGCACTCGGCGGTGAAGCAACCGGCGTCATCGACGGGGGAGAGGATGTCGAGGCCGTTTTCTTTGCCCGCGATGTAGTCGTCCGCGCCGTGGCCAGGGGCCATGTGGACAGCGCCGGTGCCGGTGTCGTCAGTGACGAAGAGTGCCTCGATGATCTTTGACGTGCGGGGCAGGAAGGGATGCTGAGCCGCGCCGCCATTGAGCAGGCTGCCTTTGAACTTCTCCGGCGCATGGGTGGGATCGAGCACGAAACCGGTGGCCGCCTGGAAAGCCTCGAGACGCGAGGTGGCGATGACGAGCTTCAGGCTACGGCCGCTGGCGGCGTGGGTGAAGGTGCCACAGATGTAGTCAAAGCCGGGATGCAGGGCGATGCCGAGATTGGCCGGAAGTGTCCAGGGTGTGGTGGTCCAGATGACGAGATTCGCGCCATCGAGACCGGGCGGTGGGTTGACCAGCGCAAAGGTGACGAAGATCGCCGGAGAGGTCTTTTCTTTGTACTCGACCTCAGCTTCGGCGAGGGCGGTCTGGGCGCCGTAGCTCCAGAGGACGGGGCGCTTGGCACGATAGACGAGGCCTTTTTCCAGGAACTTCGCAAAGGTGCGCATGATGTCGGCCTCATAAGTCGGCGCGAGCGTGAGGTATGGGTTCTCCCAGTCGCCGAAGACGCCGAGGCGCTTGAAGGACTGGCGCTGGATGTCGATGAACTTGCGGGCGTAGGCCTCCGAGCGCGTGCGGACTTCAGCAGGAGCGAGATCCTTGGCTTCCTTCACCACTTTGAACTCGATGGGCAGGCCGTGGCAGTCCCAGCCGGGGATGAACGGGGCGTGGAAGCCGGTCATGGTCTTGGACTTCACGATGAGATCCTTGAGCACCTTGTTCAGCGCGGTGCCCATGTGGACGTCGCCATTGGCAAAGGGAGGGCCGTCATGCAGGACGAACTTCGGGCGTCCGGCGGCCTGCTTCATGATGCGCTGATAAAGGCCGCCCGCTTCCCATTTGGCCAGGCGCTGGGGCTCCCGCGTGACGAGGTCCGCCTTCATGGGGAAGTCGGTCTTCGGCAGGCGGACGGTGTCTTTGTAGTTCTTCTTGGCTGGGGTCTCGGCGCTCATGGGATGGGAAAAGGAGCGCCGAGCCTAGCGCGGCAGGAGCATGTGGCAAGGGGGGACGGATAACGAGTCTGTCTTCTGAAAATCAAGGTGCTCCCTTCTCGGAGTCATGCTAATGAGATCGTCACGAGCATGGAAAAGACACTGCAAGTTCTCAACAAATTGGAACGCGATGGCGTGCTGGGAAGATATGCTATCGGCGGAGCCATGGGTGCGACGTTTTATGTCGAGCCCTTGTTGACCTTCGACTTGGATGTTTTTGTGCTGCTGCCAGAGGGTTCTGGAGGACTGATCACATTGGCTCCGCTGTATCAAGCGCTTCGTGATCTGGGCTATCGCGAGGATGCCGAGTGCGTTTTGATTGAGGGCGTGCCGGTTCAATTTCTACCCGCCTACAATGCCTTGCTGGAGGAAGCTCTAAAGGATTCTACGGAGATGCTATACAGTCAGACGCCCGCCCGAGTGCTGCGAGCCGAACATCTGATCGCGATCTGTGTGCAGACGGGGCGTGATAAGGATCGGCAAAGAGTGCGGACCTTTATGGAACAGGCCACACTCGAGCAACCTCTCCTGGCAGACATCTTGCAAAGACATGGATTGGAGTCCAAATTCAGGGCATGGACGCAATAACATTGGAGATGAATCGCCTGATAGCTGCCAAGCAGCAGAGGCGGCATGTCCTGGCTGCTATGCCGTATCCTGAAAAAGTTCTTGCCGTGGTGAAACTCCAGGAGATGACCGCACCGCTTTTACGCAAACAAGGCAAGCGAGTTCTTGTCTGGCAACTGGACCAGAATTAGTCCCGACACACACGCTCAGGGTGCGTGTACACATTCATCGTCTGGCCACGCAGGAAGCCGATGAGCGTCTGGCCGCTAGTCTGGGCGAATTCGACGGCGAGACTGCTGGGTGCGGAGATGGCGGCGACGATGGGCACGCCGGCAGCGAGTGCTTTTTGCATCAGCTCAAAAGAGACACGGCCGCTAACCAATAGAATGTGTCGGCTGAAAGGCAGCAGGTTGTTTTGCAATCCATGACCGAGGACTTTGTCGAGCGCGTTATGGCGGCCGACATCTTCGCGCAGCACGAGCATCTTGCCGTGTTCATTGAAGATGGCGCTGGCATGGAGGCCGCCGGTTTGCGAGAAGGTTTCCTGCGCAGCGCGGAGTTTTGCGGGAAGTGTGGTGATGAGTTCAGGACTCACGCGCACATCGGATGTCACCGGTGGAAAACTCTGGAACACGCTCTCAATGCTCGTCTTCCCACAGATGCCGCAGCTCGATGCGCTGAAGACATGGCGCGTGAGATTATCCCAGTTCACGACGACGGCACCGAGCAGGACATCGACGACATTGCCATGCGTGTTGCCAGTGCTCGGGCATTGGCTGATTTCTAAAATATCGCGCGCGCTTTTGATCACGCCTTCACTGACGAGGAAGCCAGCGACGAGTTCTTCATCGTGCCCCGGTGTGCGCATGACAACGGCGACGCTGCGACCTTCGACACGTATTTCTAAAGGCTCTTCGCGGGCGGTGACGTCTTCAAAAGTGGTCGCGCCATCGGGCAGAGCGATGCGCTGCACAGTGACGGGAGATGTCGCGCTGTCGTTCATGCCTTGCGTTTGCGCGGGCACAACATGCCGACGAGCAGGCGCTCCAGCACGACTTTGGAATCAAGCTGCGTGGTCACGAGCTTCGAATTCGCATCGAGACAGGCAGCGAGCGAGTTGTGCAGTTCATCCAACGTGAACCGACTGGCTTCACCGAGCGCGAGGAAGAGCGGGTAGGCATTGAAACCGGTGCCGTCCTTTTTGCGCGGCACATGAGAAGTGGCACTCGGTGGCAGCATGTCCAGACTGTTAGTGAAGCTGCTGTAACTAGTGGTGATGAGCCGATGTTTGCTGGCCAGCTCTTTCACGATGAGCAGGCTGCGCACACGCGGCACGATGGCTCCGAGCAGGATGCCGATGGCGTTCTGCCCCTGATACATGAGCACTCCGAGCAGCTCGAGCGCACGCTGGAGATCGCGCGTGCCGATGGCATTACCGATCTCCCAGATCACGCCGGCACGACTCATGGAAACAAGGCCACGCACCGTGTTGATACCACAGCGACGGCGCTCGCCGAGATAGAGATCGATCTTTTCGATCTCGTTTTCGAGCTGGCGTGTGTCATCGCCCGCCATCTGCACGAGCAGATCGAGCGCGCCGCTTTCAAAACTCAGTCCCAGCTCGCGTGCTTTAACATTCGCATGCGCCATCACCGCGCCTTCCCAGCCTGCTTTGCTGGTGTCTGGCTTATCAAAGACCTCGAAGTTCGCCAGCTTCGACAGGCGCTTGTAAGACGTGCGGCGTTTGTCGATCACGTTTGTGCTGAGTACAAACTGCACCTCGGTTCCGAGTCCTGCTTCGAGCACGTCGAGGATGTTTTCAAAACCCTGCACAGCGGCCTGCGCCTTGCCCGTCTGCGTGTCGCCGAGGAAGTTGGCGGCCTTTAGCCACACGATCTTGGCTCCACCGAAAAACGGCATCGTTTGCAGCGCCTGGATCACGTTCGAGCAGATCTGCCCGGCATGTTCCGCGTTGTCGGCCTGGCCCTCGATGATCTCATTGGCGAAATCACCCGCATCTGGCGGTGTGATGCGCTGCACGATTCGCATCGCCGCTTCCTTCACGCGCGCATCGTCCGTGCCGAGGACGACATGGACCTGGCTGGAGGTGGCGGCGGCGGGGGCTTTCTTGGGTGGTGGCATGAGCGGCGCATGATTGAACCAGAACGCGGCATGGAGCAAGCGTTGGTCTGCCATGCTGCCACGATGCTTGCGCCACTCTTTGCCCACCGCTATGAATCGCGCCTCACATGGCAAAGATTCGCATCAAGAACATCGGCAAGGTCATCGCAATCCTCATGCGCGGGATTGGGGCCACGCTGCGTTTTGAAGTGCAGGACAAAGCCGGGGCCTTTGAAACATCACGCACCGGCTGGATCTGGGCTTTCTGGCATAACCGCATGTTTGTGATCCCCTACATCCACGACCAGTGGTTTGCCCACATCCCCGGTGCCATCTTGAGCAGTCCGAGCGGTGATGGACAAATCATCGCCGATGTCTGCGCCACGTTTGGTTTCGAGGCAGCACGCGGCTCCAGCTCGAAGCCGCTCAAGGGCCTCAGCGCGCTGATCATGATGGCAGACAAGGTGAAGGAAGGCCGCGATGTCGGCATCACGCCGGATGGGCCACGCGGACCCAAATACGAGATGCAGCCCGGCATCATCAAGCTCGGCCAGCTCACCGGTGGCACCATCGTTCCCGTGCGTGTTCTTTACAGCAACGCGCTGCGTTTCAAGACCTGGGATGAATTCATGCTTCCCCTGCCCTTTTCTAAAGTGACGATCATCTTCGAGCCGACCATGACCGTGCCGCGCCGGATGACCGAGGAAGAGTTTGAAGTGCAGCGAGTAAAGCTCCAGCAGGTGCTGGAAGTGGACGCCTGATCACGCCTCGCGCAGCAAGATGGCATCCACATTCACACCGTCGTAGAGGGCATCACTGAGGATGACAAGCGGGTCGCCGGGTTTGATGAGTCCGTGAGAGCGCAGCATTTCGAGAGCATCGCGGATGGACTTCTCGGGATTGCCTTCGACAAACTCAAGGACGTAGGGCTGCACACCACGCGCCGTGACAAGCGTGCGGCTGACATGGAGCTTCGGTGTGAAGGCAAAGATCGGTGCGAACTCGGGGCGCTGATGGGCGAGCAGATGCGCCATGACACCACGCAGGGTGAAGACGAGGAGCTTGGAGCCGGGGATGCTATTCGCCAGAAGGATGGCGGCCTTGACGGTCTTGTGCTTGTTAGTCTTGAGCGGCGCATCACTGGCAAAGCGACCTGAGGGATATTTTTTCTCGATGCGGCGGATGACGGTGTCGAGCACCTCCACGCACTTGTCGGGGTAGCGCCCGACGCTGGTTTCACCACTGAGCATGACGCAATCCACTTGCTCGATGACGGCATTGAAAATGTCGGTGACTTCAGCGCGTGTCGGCACGGGATTTTCGATCATGCTTTCCAGCATCTGCGTAGCGACGATGACTTTGCGGCCGTGGAAAGAGCAGCGCTCGACGATGTGGCGCTGGATGAGTGGCAGGTCCTCAATGGGACACTCACTGCCGAGATCACCGCGCGCGATCATGATGCCGCCGCTGGCTTCGACGAGCGTGTCGATGTTTTGCAGCGCTTGCTGATTTTCGATCTTGGCGATGACACGCGCCTTGCTGCCTTTTTGCTCCAGCAACAATTGCAGATGCTGGATGTGCGCTGGCTCACGGGCAAAGCTGAGGGCAAAGAAATCGACCCCGAGATCGACGCCGAGATCAAGGTCCGCGTAGTCCTTCTGCGTGAGCGGCGGCAGGCGCACGGGCACGCCGGGGAGATTGATGTGGCGGCGGGATTTCATCTCACCTTGAGTGAGCACGGTGCCGATGACGCGCTTGTCGCTGATCTCGGTGGCTTTGATCTGGATCATGCCGCCATCGACCATGATGATGTCACCCACCTTCATGTCTTTCCCCAGGTCAGGATAATTTACCGTGACGGAAAGCGGGACCGTAGCGGCCACTTCAGGCCGGCAGCGAAACTCAACCCAGTCACCAACTTTGAGCTGCCAGGGCACCTCCACAACACCCGTGCGGATGCTCGGCCCAGTGAGATCCATGAGGACGGCGATCTCGCGCCCAGCCGAGCTGGCGGCCTCACGCACACGAGCATAGACCATGCGCACCCATTCATGGGAGGCGTGGCTCATGTTCAGGCGGATCACGTCCGCGCCTTTGGCGATGAGGGTCTGGAGAACTTCGGGGCTTTCCGTCGCAGGACCGAGGGTGCAGAGAATTTTAGTTTTACGCATGGGGCTGGGACGCTTGGCCTTGGATGTCGCTCGGCTCAAGAGACAATCTCGTGATGAGCAATTGGCGGGCCATAGTGAGTGAGGACTGATACAAAGCGCTTCTTCTTTGATACTCCACCGTTCACAGACGAAACCGTCACGCAGGCTGGCATGGAGATTGCATGAGGTGATAGGCTCATATCAAACCCCACATCCCCCAAAAACCTGTTGAGCCTTATTTGCTGGAAACCGTGACGCTGTCTTCCCGGCAGTGTTTCAGCATGTTGGGCAACCTCTCAATGGACTGCATCCCCCCGTGTATGTCCAAAGTTTCAACTCGTCTTTTCTGTCGTCTCATCGCGTTGGCAGGATTCTTCTACCCGCCTGTCCTGCATTCACAAACATCTCTCTCAACCCATGATGGAGTAATGGCCGTGAATCAGCGTCATAGGGCACTGCTACCATGTTACTTTAGCTCGGCGGTGGTTCACGGTCGTATAGGGTGTGTACGCTCTTACCGCCGTCCCCTTGGACGAAGCAGGCTCATTCGTCGTGCCACTCGATGAAGCCACTCTTTGAAAAACCCTCCCCGATTGCTTCTGCCGAACCTGTCGCATGTGAGATTGTGCGTGGAAAGGACTTCGGCTGCGTGCTGCACTACCACCCTGAGTGTGAAATCACCCTGGTGTTGAAAGGTGGAACGACGCGGCTGATCGGTGACCAACTCACCCCACTGTTGCCTGGAGATCTTGTATTCCTCGGTCCCAATGTACCTCACGACTTCCGCAATGAACCCGTGCCAGGAAAACCAACCGCGCAGGTGGCGGCCATCGTCGTGCAGTTCCTGCCAAATCTTCCTGGCATGGAGGAGTGGCAACACCGTTCGTCCATGCAGCCTACGCGGCGGCTTTTTGAGCGTGCCAACCAAGGCCTGGAAGTCACTGGGATCACCCGGCTCACTGCCTCACGCATGATGAAACAAATGGGGGAGCTTCAAGGCATGAAACGCGTGATCCATCTGCTGCAACTCATCGACCTTCTGGCAAACTCAGAGGAGGTGCATGAAATCTGCACGTCTGTCGTCCAGCAACCGAAGGCAACCTCTCCAGATCGCATCGGCAAGGTGTGTGTGTACCTTGAGGCTCACCTGACGGAGCCGTTGTATGTCGCAGATCTCGCCGCGATGATCGGCTTGGGAAGAAGTGCTTTTAGCCGACTGTTCAAGAGCAGTACCAGCCGCACCGTACCTCAGTACATCAATGATCTCCGCATTGCTCATGCCTCCAAACTGCTTGCGGAGACAGACCTGACGGTCAGCCAGATTGCCTATGATTGTGGGTTTGTCTCTCCGGCACATTTTCAGCGCCAGTTTCGGGGACATCAGGCATGTGCGCCTCTGGCCTATCGCCAGAAGATGAGCCTCTCATGCTGAAGTGCGGATCGGTAAGTGTGCACAAATAGCGTCTTCTTTGCCTCAATTGGGGACTGCGCGAGCAGGGGTGCTGGTCTCTCACATGCTAATCCCAGTGGAGCTGAATTCATTCCCCCCCATGAAACGCTCCCCCCTTGTTAGTGTCTGGATCTCTCGTCGATCCGCTTCGTTGCTATTCGCCTCGGCGCTGTGGCTTCTCGCTTTTAAAGCCTCTGCTCAAACCCTCACCTGGGATGCAAATACTGGCACCACAGGCGCACAAAACGGCCTCGGTAACTGGAATACGACCACGAATAACTGGTGGGATGGTGCCGCCAATGCCCTCTGGACAAATTCTGCCACAGCTATCGCCAATATCGGTGTCGTGGGTGGCACCGTAGCCAGTCAGCAGCTCATCACGCTGACGGAAAACATCCAGCTCACGGATCTGCGGTTTCGTGCTATCTCGGCTGCTTTACCTGCCAGCTTACACCAGTACACCATCAATGGTGATGTGGTGGGTGGACGCATTTTAGATTTCGGACTCAATGGGTTACTCCAGAT
>JBEBGU010000882.1:0-2202 GCA_040081325.1 Prosthecobacter sp. | reverse complement strand
GTTAAAGAATGGATTGAAGCCAATTTTATTTTCTTCCCAATCCGTGAGTCCATCACCATCACTGTCCACGTCGATGGGTTCGAGTTTGAAAAAGTAGCGTGCGTTGTTGCCAGTCGTGAGGGATTCGATCATCGCCGCGCCATCGCCCATCACACTGCCGAGCAGCGTGAAGTTGGCGGCGTTCAAGTCGGGGCTACCATAGATGCCGTAGCTCTTCCCGATCTCGCTAGGCCACATCAAATCGACTTGGCCGGGTAGGCCAGCAGCCATGCCAAGTTTGGGATATGAATTTGAATCGAGCGGGTTGGTGCCAGCGATGCTTTCCATGGCGTTGGTAAAGCCATCATGATCGGTATCTGCTATCGCGGTGAGACTCAGTGCGCCATACTGGATCTCCCAAATATCGCTCTGCTGATTCGAGTTCTGATCCAGCGCGTGTGCTGCGAGCGTGAGGCAAAGACTAATGAGGAGAGTAAGTTTCATGGGCGTTGCGGGTAAAGCCCAACTAAACTTGGAATGTAAAATGGGTAGTGGGCATACCGCGCACACCCTGTGCGTTTCGGGCACAGGGTGTGCTACTCGGCATCACTTTCCCACTCGGGATAGATGGCCGCGTCTAGCTGACCACGGTGGATGAGTTCACGTAGATCACGGATGATGGTCTTGCGAGAAACGTGATAGCTTCTTGAGAGAGCTGAGATGTTGGGCCGGTCACCGCTTTGGCGCAGGGATTTGAGGATGGCGTGCTGCCGAGCGAGGCGCTCAGTGAAGCGGCGATCGGGTTCATCTCCTTCGACTTTATCCATGCGCTCCAGAGCTTGCAGCCAGGCGACGACTTCACCCATGCCACATTCGGTGAGGGCGACTTCGACCGTGCGCTCTAACTCGTCAATATCGACAGGCTTCTCGAGCGTGTAATGGGCAGAGCGCGGACCCGAGAGAGCCTTGAGCTGCTGCTGCACATTGAGCGAGCCGGAGATGACAATGACAGGCACATGGCTAGCAACGGCCTTTAATCGTGGCAGGAAGTCGAGTCCGCGCTCGCTGCCTTCCAGCACATGATCGAGGATAATCAAATCAGGCATCGCGGCCGCCATACTATTGAGCGCCTGCGTGCCGCTGGAGGCACTGCTCAGGCGGTAATCGCGCAGGGCTTTCCCATAAAGTTCAAGCTGCCTTGGGTCATCTTCGACGATGAGAATGGAGGCGGCATGGATGGCTGGAGCGGCGGTCATGGAGTCGTTTTCTAAGCCGTGGTGGCATGAACATCAGTGTGCGATTCACGCACAGGGCTGACGGGGAGAAAGATATAGAACGCCGCGCCCTGGCCGACGATGGAGCGCAGTGCGAGGCCCATACCATCACGCTCAGCAATGGTGTAAACCATGGATAAGCCCAAACCTGTGCCGCGATCATTGCCAGCATTCTTGGTGGTGAAAAAGGGTTCAAAGATCCGCTCAGCAATTTCAGCAGGAATGCCTGGACCTGTATCGGCTACACAGATTTCGACATACTCAGCGGCGCGCTGTGGTGGCAGCACGCAGATGGCGGTGTCTTGCGCCGTGGCACGGCGGACAGTGATGGTGAGGCTACCAGTTCCCTTCATGGCCTCAGAGGCATTGACGATGAGGTTTAATAAAATCTGCTGGATGCTACTATTCGAGGCATCGACTTCAGGAGCACGCTCATCGAGCGACATCTTGAGCGTTATACCGCTCAAGAATTCTGTGCTGAGCAGAGCCGCCGCATCCTGCACAACGACTGCAATCGGGCGGTGTGGTGCATGGTCATCCTCAGCTCGACTGTAGCTGAGCATGGATCTGACGACCTGTTTCCCCTGAAGCACAGCGGACTCTACAGACGCGACTAACTCAGTGACCTCAGTGTTGCCACGGGTCTCACGGGCAATGAGCTTGTTCGACATGCGGATGACTGACAGCATGTTATTAAAATCATGTGCCATGCCGGCGGCTAGTGTGCCGAGCGCCTTCATCTTTTGACTGTGCAGCAGACTGGAATTGGCCTGCTCCAGATCACACCGTTGCGCGTCGAGCAGTGCCTCTGCTTCAGCAAAATCACGCATTAATTGATGTTGCCGACGCAATAACAGCACGGATGTCACCGCCGCGACAATCGCAGCGGCAAAGAGCCAGCATGCAAGGCCCCAGCGGCTGGCCGCGCTGACCGCGATGAGGGAAGTAC
>JBEBGU010000881.1:0-2212 GCA_040081325.1 Prosthecobacter sp. | reverse complement strand
GCAGCAGGCTGTGCCAAAATCCTCACAACCTTGCAGCAGCCAGAAGGCCATTTTCCTTTTCCAGATCTGCGCGGAAAAAACATCCGCTTTGGCGACATGATCACGCGCCAGCTCGATGCAGGTAAAGTCGAGGTCAAAGACGGCTGGCTCATCACCGCCGATCCTGATGGCGGATCACAGTTCGACACCAGTGTCTGCGGCATCGCCATGCTGCGAGCTGGTGAGATCTTCAAAAACGAAGCCTGGATCGCCGCTGGCAAGCACTCCGCCGAATGGGCACTTCAGCAAAAATGCTGCGGCAACTTCAACTACAACGCCTTCTCCGTCTCACTGCTCGCCAATGCCTATCGCCTGACCAAGGACGAGCGATTCCTCAAAAGTGCGCTGCATAAATTCCGCGTCGGAGTGGCACCTGGACAAGCTCCGAATGGCCGCTGGATGGACGCCCACAATGCGCGCACCGTTTATCTCATCATCATCCTGCGCGCTCTCGGTGATCTAGCGGCTGTGGTCAAAGATGAACGTGCTGAAGTCGATGCCGTCGCCAAGCCCGCGATCAAAGCGCTGCTCGACGAGTTTGAGGCCATGGGCATCACCGTCGAAGCACTTCCTGAGATGCTTGCCGTGTCAGCTTTGTATCCTGATGATGTACGTCTTAAAGCTGCCGTGTCACTGATGGCCAGCTCACTGATCGAGAAGTCAACGGATGGCAAACAAGTCAAAATGGGAGCGCAGCCAAACCAGCTCGCCGTGGTGCCGCAGGTTTCGATTCCCTGACGACTTGCCACGATGCCATCACGGCCTAGCCTGTGATTCATGGACACCTATCTCGCCTTCGTCACCCCAGTGCTCACCGTGCTGTGGTCGCTGATTTGCCTGCGCATTTACACGATGATCTCTGTCGAAAATCCAGGTCAACGGCGACTCATTGCCATCTGCGGAGCCGTGGGTGCTGCGCTGATTTATGTGCTGGCCTCGCATGTGGTCGCCATTCTCAAGGCACCCATCGCCAGCGACGTGCCGCCTGCTGATGAGTCTCGGGTTCGAGTGCAGGCGAGACCGTGAATTCAGATCGACCTCGGCGGCGTGCCGTGCGGCGTGAATTTGATGACCTTACCCGTTGGCACCTTCGCCCCTGTGACGATCCATTCACGAAGCACCTGCACGTCAGTTTGACGAATCGCATGGCCTGTTGGTGGCATTGCGCCGGGGACTTCATCTGGGAAAGTTACGACTTGATAGATGCGGCTTAGCTCAGGCTTTCCTGGCACGATCCAGCCACCATGGCTGATGAGTTTCGCCAGTGCCTGAGAGTCATGGATCGACGGCATGGTGGAAAGCCGATTGTCGCCATGACAGTGGACGCAGTTGGTTTCCAGCACGGTCTGCACTTTAGCAAAGGCCGGGTCAACCGTTGCAGCCGAGTGATCGGGTGAGGTGCAGCAGGAGATGACCAGACAAACGCCTGCGCCGAACCAGAGATGATTGTTCATGCGCGCACTGTCTCATTCACGGCATGATCGGCAAACGATAAAGGCTGTGCTTCACTTGCGCAGTTGAACGTCAGTTTTGATCATAGATCTGAGCGCTTCGGCTGAAAGCCTGCGCGCTGTGAGCTGTATAGGTCTCTGTGTATTTTTCAGCATCCAAATCCGTGATCTTCCGCGCGCTGTCCTTTCTGGCATTCGCTGTGGGAACACTCGTGGCGAAGGACGATGGGCCTAAGCCTGTGCCGTGGTCTTTTCGCCCGCTTCAGCGCACCGCAGCACCAGTGGTAAAGAACACGAGCTGGCCCAAGACTCGCATCGACCAATACATCCTCGCCAAAATGGAGGCGTCAGGAGTTCAACCGACTGAGCGCGCTGATGGCCGGACGTTGAATCGTCGCTTGGCCTTCGATCTGACCGGCCTGCCGCCCGAGAAATCTCAGATCTCAGATTTTAAATCTCAATTAGCCAGCCTCCTCGCCACACCGTACTACGGCGAGCGCTGGGCACGCCACTGGCTGGATCTGGCCCGCTACACAGACATCACTCCCGATTGGCTCGACTCCACCAAATACGCCTATCTCTACCGCGACTGGATCGTGCAGGCGCTCAATGAGGACATGCCGTATGACCGCTTTATCATTCGTCAGCTTGCCACCGATTACTTGCCGGAGTGTGGCCCGCAGGATCTCGTTTCCATGGGCTTCCTCGGTCTAAGTCCTTCC
>JBEBGU010000124.1:0-8474 GCA_040081325.1 Prosthecobacter sp. | reverse complement strand
GGATGGGACTGATGGGACAGGTGTGACCGATGGTTGAGAGCGTAGGGCAACGATCTCTTTTTGGAGTTGCTCAAGCTGTTGCTGGAGGGTGCTGGTTTGACTCAGCGCGGCGGTGAGGTCTTCGGCGCGCTGTTGGGCATCGCGCTTGGCGTCTTTTAAATCGTCATGGCCGCGGATGAGTTCGCGCTCGAGATTGCGGCGGTGGTCGTTGGCTTCTTGGAGATCGGCTTCGATTTTGAGCTGTGTGGTGCGCAGCATTTGGTCGTTCGAGATGGCGGCATCACGCTGATCTTGAAGAGTTCTGTGCTCGGTCGAGTCGGCATCAATGCGGGCGTTGAGCGCCTGGATGTCGCGCGTGGCGTTTTGTCCGCGCCAGCGCCAGCCGAGCAGGAAGAACACGACGGCTGCGGCGAGCAGCAGCAGGGCCATTTGAAGTAGGAGCCAGAGGAAGCCTTCCATGTTGGTTTAGGGTGCGGACTCCTTCTTCGCCCCGGCGTTGAGCGTTTTCCAGTGCTGACGAAGGTGATCGAAGCCATCCCAAAAGGTGTCTTCGGCCATGGCGGCGGGGAAGTCAGCGGGGAGGATGCCTGATTTGGCGACGGTTCCAGGCTGGTCGATGCCGACCGTGGCTGGGGTGCTTTTCCAGACGGAGCCTGGTTTGGCAAAGGCAAGTGTGCCGGGGCTGGTGGCTATGGGCAGGGGAGGCAGGCTGCGTAGGGTCTGCTCGATGTCTCTCGATGGCTCGCAGGTGCCGCGGACGAGCAGGGCCTCGGCCATGACGAGTGCCTGACCAGCATATTTTTGGCGTGCGGCTTCGACGAGCTGGGTGTGCAGCGACTCCTCGGCTAGCTGGCCGGCGAGGATGACTTTGCCCGGCAGCAGGGTGAGTGTGAGGAAGCTGGGCTGGGCACGGATGGGTAGGGCGGGAATGCCTGTGGCTTTGCCTTGTAGCCAGTCTGTGACCATGCGGCTGTCACTTTGGAGAAGTGCAGGAGGGAGATCGGCGGGCAGGAGTTCCTTCCAAGGTTGGGCATCTCCACCGACCTGCCAATCCACGGTTTCCCAGGCGGAACTGGAAAGGCCGAGCATGAGGGATTTACCGGCTGTTTTTGGGTCTTCCTGAGTCGGGCCCGGCAGGAGTGCGGCGGTGATGGGGCCGAAATCGGCCACGGCCCGGCGCTGCGGATTCACTCGGATATCATCTAGGACGCGCCATTCTGGAAAGGCGGCAATGAGGCCATTGAGCAGTTCACGCTTGAGTCCAATATGGGCCATCTCACCACGAGCCAGCAGTCTGCGATCTCGTGTGGCGATGAAAACATGGGGCGGCGGCAGTTTGGCTTGGCGTGCGGCCTCGGCGGCTCGGGTGCGTTCATCGGTCTGATAGCGACGCACACTCTGGATGAGGGGTAGAATACTCTTTTCCCAGTCCTGTGGGGTGACGCCGATGCCTGTGATTTGCTCTTTAAGCTGATCATCCTTGGCATCCATCACCAGTCGCTGCCAGCCGCTGCCGATGCGGGCGATCTGAAGCTGGGCACTGTCGCCGCCAGTATCTGCGCGGGGTTTGGGCAGGGTGGCTAGGGTGGCTTTCAGATCGGTCGCCTCATCGTGGGCGTCGGGGGCAGGTTGCAGATGGCTTTCGATTCGGCCCCCTTTCTCGCTCCAGCGGTCTTTAAAAAGGGTCGTGAGATCGCGCGCCTCATGGTCCGTGGCGGCAGCGCCGATCAATTGACCCCTTTGACCATTTCCGGCCAACAGCAGCCAGCCGGGCGGGTAGGGCACGATCTCCAGAGCATCGGTCACTTGCTGCACGGGATTCAGCTTCGCGGCAAAAACAGGTCCACTGCGGACTCGGCTTTGAATCGTGCTGAGGATTTCGGCTCGCTGACTGTCCTTTCTGACTCGTCCGGTCAAAAGGGCGCGCTGGCCGTCGAACTGGATTTTGGGCGGCTCGTAGCCTGTCGGGCTATCGGCCAGCAGTCTGAGCGCGCTTGCTGCAAGTTTTTGCTGAATGGCGGGGGCAACGACCACCCCGGCGAGGAGCCAGAATGCGATAAGCCAGAAGCCTGCAATTAACCACCGCGCGCGAGTCATTGTTGGGGAAAGGTGACAGTTAGCAGACCACTCGCGTGAGGCAATAGCACAAAATCAGCCTGATCTTGGCCAAGGCTGCCCCTGCTCCAGCGATAAATTGATCTGGCATAAAGGCTCAAGTCTGCTAAAACTCTCTCGTGCCATTCCGCTACCCATCCACCGCCAAAGTTAACTGGACCAACAGTTCGTTTTTGACCTCCACGGCCGTTTTGACCTTCACGCTGGTCCCATGGTATCTCTACAATTACGGCATCGACCTCTTCCAGACGGTCATGTTTGTGGTGTTTTGCATCATCACTGGTCTTAGCATCACGCTGGGTTACCACCGCCTGTTTTCCCATTTGTCCTTCAAGGCTAAGTGGCCAGTGCGCCTCCTAACTCTGATTTTCGGGGCCGCCACTTTTGAAAACCATGTCATTGCTTGGGCATCTGACCATCGCCGCCATCACAAGAATGTGGATACCGATGGTGATCCTTATGACATTTCGAAAGGCTTTTGGCACGCTCACATGGGCTGGGTCATGTTTCGCCGGGAGATCGAGCCGCCTTGGGACAATGTGCAGGATCTCCAGCGTGACCCGCTCGTGCTCTGGCAGCAGAAGCATTATGTGCTGATCGCCACTCTGGCTAGTTTTGTCCTGCCTGCCTTCTTGGGTTGGTTGCACGCTGGCACCAGTGGAGCCGTCTGTGGTTTCCTCATTTCCGGCGTGGCCCGTATCACAGCGGTTCAGCATTCCACCTTCTTCATCAATTCCCTTTGCCACACCCTTGGCTCCCGTCCCTATTCGACAAACTGTACCGCGCGTGACAGTTGGCTCATGGCCCTCTTCACCTTTGGTGAGGGCTACCACAACTATCACCACGAGTTCCAGCACGACTACCGCAACGGCATTCGCTGGTATCACTGGGACCCCACCAAGTGGAGTGTCTGGACACTCTCCAAACTCGGCCTCACCACTGACCTGCGCCGCGTGCCGGAAGAAAAAATCGTGCTAGCTGAAATCGCCGAAGCACGCCGCCAGCTCGGCAAGCGCATCACCTGTGAGCGTCAGCCAATCTCGGCAAAAGTCAGCGATATGCTCCGCGCTTCCGATGAAAAACTTCACGAGTGGGCACAGCGCTGGCAGACCTGGAAATCAACGCCGAATCCAGAGCGTCCAGACTATCTCGAAGAGATCCGCAACGCGCTCAAAGAGACTCGCCGGGACATTCAGCGTGCCTTTGAATTGGTAGCTACAGCGGCCTGATCAGCTCAGATACTCTTCCGACTTTAGCTTTCAGCCCTCTCCTTCACTGGAGGGGGCTTTTTGTTTTGAGGGTGAGGCGCAAAGGTGTGGCGGCTGAAATTCAGGACATCATAATGGTTTAGATATATTTAATACTTGCTATTTTCAGCACTTTCTATAATTTCCATGTCATTAGGACTCTCCTCTTACCATGATGCCACTCATACAGCAAATCCTCGCCGAAGCCGGCTGCGCGGACAATCCCGCCGTAGCTGAAGCCGTCGAGGAAGCGTGCTACAACCAGACCTCGTTTGTCGAGGCTGTCCTGGATGTCGAGGGTGTACGCGAGCGAGATTTTCTCATGGCATTGGCGAACACCCTGAACTTGCCCTGGTGGGAAGGCGGCGGAGATAAGCCTGCTGAAGTCGGACTAAGAAGGCACATGCCGGCTGAAATAGCGCTGAGACATCGGCTGTTACCAGTCTCCTTTGAAGAGGCCAAAGATGGGGATGAGGCGCGCTTTCACGTCGCCACCTTTGATCCGCTGAATCTGGTCACGCACCAGCGCGTGGCCTCGGCTCTGAATCACACCATCGTCTGGCATGTCGGCCAGCGCACACGCATCGCCGAGGGGCTGCAAAAGCTTTATGGACTGGGCGCGGACACCTTTGAAAAAATCCTGCGCGGCCGTGCGGACTGGGGCAGTGAAGAACTCGGTGATGAAGTCACCGTGCTCGATGCACCCGAAGATGAAGAAGCCAGTGTCGTCCGCTTTGTGAATCAAATCATCCGCCGCGGCCTGGAGCAACGTGCCACGGACATTCATGTCGAGCCGCAGCAGGACCGTCTGCGAATTCGTTATCGCATTGATGGCCGTCTTGAAGAGCTGGCAGTGCCAGAGAACATCAAGTCGCTGCAATCCAGCGTCATCGCGCGCCTCAAGATCATGGCGCGCCTCGACATTGCCGAAAAGCGGCTGCCACAAGATGGCCGCATTAATCTGGAAATGGATGGCCTGCCTATCGACGTGCGTGTGGCCACCATCCCGAGTGTTGAAGGTGAATCCATCAGCCTGCGTCTGCTCGCACAGCAGGCCATGACGACTAGCCGCCTCGGGCTAACCGACACCGTGCAGCCTATTGTGGACGAACTGCTCAAATTGCCCAACGGCATCATCCTCATCACCGGTCCAACAGGCAGCGGCAAAAGCACCACGCTCTACGCTTTTCTCAATGAGATGAACCAAGCGCATCGGCGCATCGTCACCATCGAAGATCCGGTGGAATACAAAATGCCCGGCATTGTGCAGATCGCCGTGAAGCCAGAGATCGGACTCACATTTGCCACCGGATTGCGCAGCATTTTGCGCGGTGATCCAAACGTCGTCATGATCGGAGAAATGCGCGATCTCGAAACCACCGAGATCGCGATTCGTGCAGCACTCACGGGTCATCTAGTCTTCAGCACGTTGCACACCAATGACGCCATCGGCGGCATCTCGCGTCTCGTGGATATGGGCGTGGAGCCTTTCCTCGTCTCCAGCGCCGTGCGTGCCTTCTTTGCGCAACGTTTAGTGAGAAAACTCTGCCCCATGTGCAAGCAGCCCGCCGAGGTGGAAAGCGAGTATCTCCAGAGCATCGGATTTCCCATCAATGCGCCCGGCAAGATCATGCGCAAAGTCGGCTGCGAAGCCTGCCGAGGCAGTGGCTATCAGGGACGTGTCAGCATCTATGAAGTCGCGCTCGTGACCCATGCCATGCAGCACCTCATCAATACTCGCGCGCATCCCGCAGAGCTTCACAAGCAAGCGCTCAAAGACGGCTTCATCCCCATGCGCGGCTACGGTTTCCAAAAAGTACTAAGCGGAGAAACCACTATCGAAGAAGTGCTCAGCGTCACCTCCATGGATCGCCGCGCGGATGAACCCGTCACACGTTTGAACACACAGACCCTCAAACAAGCCGCCTAGCCTATTCGTCATGCCCACCTTTGCCTACAGCGCTCACGGTCCCTCCGGTGTCATCACTGGAGAGTTGGCTGCTGCCGACCGGGCAGAGGCCATGACGCTGCTGGGAAAGAAACGACTGCAGCCCTTTAAACTCGAAGCCTCAGGAGCGACCGCCATCGCTCAGGCCAAAGAATCCGCGCGAGTCGCAGCAGCGGGTCCAGTGGGTCCGATCAAACTCAAATCAGCCCAAGTCCTTCTCTTCACCGAAGAACTCTCCGATCTCCTCAGCGCTGGCATCCAGCTTGAGCCAGCGCTCGCCACCATGGAGCGGCGGCGTGAACTCTCCGGAGTCAAAACTCTCGCCACCGCACTGCGAACGAAAGTGCGCGATGGCCTGCCCTTCTCGAAAGCCATCGCCGCCACCAGTCCCAGCTTCGGCAATCTCTTCTGCGCACTCACTCATGCGGGAGAGGCCAGTGGCTCGTTATCCTCGATTCTAAAGCGCCAAGTTGAGTATCTACGCTCACTCGCTGCGCTACGTAGCAAGGTGCTCTTTGCCTTGATCTATCCCGCGTTTCTGATCACCGCCGCAGTTGCCGTTTCGCTTCTTTTTGTCGTCTATCTGATCCCGAAGCTCACCGAACTCATGGATAGCACGGGTGGCTCACTACCGTTGGCCGCGCAGTTGATTTTGAAATTCAGTGATCTCTTCAAAGCCTACTGGTGGGTGATTCTCATGGCAGTCGTTACAGCGGCCATTCTGATCAAAACCTGGCTGAAGCGTCCTGAGTCACAGATCCCATGGGCACGCTTCAAACTGCGTTTGCCCTTGTTTGGTCAAATTTTGCGCACGCGCTTCTATGTCCAGTTTCTCGAAACCATGGCCAACTTACTTTGCAATGGCTTGCCCATGGTTCACGCCATGCAGCTTACTCAGCAGGCCATCGAGAACCCGCACTTCAAAAAGGAGTTTGAAGGCGTCATGCACCTCGTCGCAGAAGGCATGAGTCTTTCACGCGCGCTGGAACGCAGCAGCATGTTCCCGCCGCTCCTGCTCGACATGGTGAACGTGGGTGAGCAGACCGGTGACATGTCAGCCGCGCTTGGTAAAGCCGCTGAGCGCTTCGACCGCGAGCTAGGCAAGAAGATCGAAAAGCTCACCGCACTCGCCCAACCAGCGATTGTTTTCCTCATGGCCGGCCTCGTCGGCTCCATGGCCTACCTCATGATGACCGCCATCTTCCAGACCATCGGCAACATCAGCAAATAGCCTTCACCTAACGCACACCATGAAACACACGAACCTACATCACCTTCGCTCTGAGCGCGGCTTCACTTTGGTCGAGATCATGCTCGTGCTAGGCATCATCGCCCTGCTCGTCGGTGCAGGCATTTACTCACTTGGAGATGTCACCAGCTCTGGCAAGCGCACCCGTGCCAAGGCTGATCTCACTGCGCTCACGGCAGCACTTCGCAGCTATGAAGTGGACAACACCTTCCTACCCACCACCGAGCAGGGACTCATGGCGCTGGTACAAAAGCCCGCCTCTCGTCCCGCTCCTGCCAACTGGACTCCGAAGCTCAAGAAAACCATCCTCGACTCATGGGGCAACCCCTACCACTACCGCCGCCCAGGCACGAAAGACAAAGGCGGCTTCGATGTCTATTCAGCCGGGCCTGACGGCATTCCCGAAACGGGTGATGATATCGGAAACTGGGACTCGTGAAGCACTCTCTCCAAGCCAATGAAAATTGAGAACTGAAAACTGAAAATTTGAAATTGATGACACAAGGAAGCTCCAGACAGGCAGATATAAAGCGCTCGCTGAATCCACAGTGTGCGCCTTCTGTCATTTGGCCATTCTCAATTTTCAGTTCTCAATTTTCAGTCCCTTCACGCCGTCGTCATTCAGGCTTCACCCTCGTCGAAATCTGCATCGCCATGGCGCTCTGCATGATGTTGCTCGGCATCTCAACCCTCGCGATTAGTGGCCTTCAGGACGAAGCAAAATTGAAGCGCACCGCTTCGCTGATGGAGACCACAGCGCGTCAGTCTCTTCAGCAGGCGGTCATGGATCAGAGAATGATCGAGGTCGTTCTTGAAGCCGGCTCTTTCGGTGGTGAAGGCCGGCTACAGGTGAAGCGCCTCGGCGAAAAAACCTTCCGCAACCCGAGTCGTGGAGAAGTCTGGGAATTTAGTCCCACCGGCGTTTGTGAACCTCTTGAAGTCCGGCTCAGCAACTCCTGTGGCGTGATCGAACTTGGCTTCGACCCGCTCACTGGATGTGCCGTGAGAAAAAGCGTGATCGTGAATGGCTGATATGAATCTTCGCACGCCATCCTCCAAGCAAACAGAGCAAGGCTTCGCCCTGCTCGAGATCCTCATGGCGCTTGCCCTCTTCTCGATGGTCGCCGTCGGCATGACACGCGCGCTCGACCAGATCGCGCAGACCGCAAAACTGTCCCGCCAGGAATCCCAGGTGATTCGCGTGCTTGAGTCCGTGCTCGCGGAAGTCGCGCATCAACCCGAGCTAAAACCCCGGGCGATCACCTTCCCCAAAACGTCCGACGACATCGACGCCAGCGCCACGATCGAAAAGGTTCGCCTCTACACTCAGGACAAAGTGGAGCTGGATAAAATTTTCCGCGTCACCGCCGAAGCCTGGCTGGCTGATGGCAGCAAGAAGGCACTCAAACGCCGCATGGAAACCTATGTGTATTCACCCACCAGTCCGTAACCGTTCGCAGTCGGGCGGTTTCACGCTCATCGAGGTGCTCTTCGCCATGGCTTTGCTCATGATGGTGATCGGCGGTGTGTATGGCATCGCCGATGGTGCGATCCGTCTGGGCATTTCCATGAACAACGTGCGCGTTTCCGAAACACGCCTCACAAACTTCACCGGCGCCTGGCGCGACTATCTCGAAAACCTGCCGCCCTCCATTCGCCTGAGCTGCGGCGTGGAGAAAGTGAAACGTGGTGCCGGTGGCAATCTACTCATCGAAGGCGGTCAGGTGCCCTTCATCTGGACACGCGGCGTGCGCCTCGCTGATGCCGTCGAGTTCGCCATCGTGCGTGGCAAGGACGCAGGTTCACTCCAACTCAATGTCCGCCATCTGAAGCGTCTCGAAAAACCCAACGCCTTTGATGCCTACGAGCAGATCGCCGAACTGCCGCTGATGGAAGGTTTGAAAGAGTTCCGCTG
>JBEBGU010000123.1:0-8475 GCA_040081325.1 Prosthecobacter sp. | reverse complement strand
GCAGTTGTTCACGCTGTCCAAGATCCTGATTCCACTGCGGCCTTGCTTGGCAAGGACAGCATCAGCCCAGCCGAGTTGAAAGCCTTCAAGGAGGCCAAGATTGCTGAGATCGTCGGCGTAGCTCGAACCGTTATCGCGGCCCCGCTACTGATTTTCGTCTTTTGGATGGGCGGCCAACGCCGAAAGGTGCGCTGATCGGCCAAGGTCGTTGAAAGCCCTCCAGCCTCGCTTCTCTGCATTACCAAGCCCCCTCCCGGGCCGTTCCTTGAGCAACCGCAGGGACCACCACGACCAATCAGACTGCACCGGCCCTGCACCCAGACGGGACCAGCTCAGGGCACCAACAACCAATCCCCTGTGCTGCACGCTCGGCCCCCGAACGGCCTCGCATCACAGCCACCAGATCCCCCCCCACGACTACAGCAAAGCAACGACCCCAATTCAACCCACACCCGACGCACCTTTGATGCACACAAACCACCGGTAAGCCATTGATAGTGCGATAATAGCTTGTATACAGATTGCACACAAAAGTCGCCGAACCCTTATAAATAAAGGGTTCGTGTGTAAACACGATAAACTATTGCTTTACGACTTAAGTTTTGACAGAATCAAACCACGTTTGGGAGAAAATAGCCATGCCTGTTGGCAAGTCACACAGTATAAGATTTGAAGTCAGCGCCGAGAAGAAACTCGCAGCGCTCGCCGCCGTTTCCGGCGTCTCGCCCGAGAAAATGATTCGGGAAATTGTCACCGACAAACTCAACGACGCAGATGGGGATCACATCCGCCACCGCCTGCACCAGGTCGAAACTCAACTGACAGGACTGCGCCAAGATCTGGCAACCGCCGTCGAGGCCTTAATGGTTATCAATACGACTAACGGGAAATTGACCCGAGAGGAAATCAAAGCATGGGTTCAAGAAAACTTGTTTCGGAGGGGATGAATAATGCTCTCAATCAGTGCCATGTCCGGAGGCCAAGGGGCATACTACACGACGCTAGCGCGTGAAGACTATTACCTCGCTGGTGGCGAGCCTCCAGGTGTTTGGGTGGGGCGAGGAGCCGAAGTTTTGACCCTTTCGGGCCACGTCGATAAAGAGCAGCTTGCGCGTCTCTTTGCCGGATTCTCACCCAAAACGGACAATGCCCTTGTTCAGAATGCTGGTTCGGATACTCACCGGCCAGGTTGGGATCTTACCTTTTCGGCCCCCAAATCGGTGTCCGTTCTCTGGAGCCAGGCAGACCGTGAAATGGCGAACGAGATCCGTGCAGCTCAACAAGACAGTGTTGAGAAGGCTATCGGCTATCTTGAAGAAAATGCGGCTTTTACTCGCAGGGGAAAGGCGGGCCACCTGCACGAGCGGACCAAACTCTTGGTTTCCACCTTCGAGCACGGTACCAGCCGCGCCCAAGATCCACAACTACACACACACGCCCTTGTCCTGAATGTAGCAGTCCGAGCCGATGGAACTACGGGCAGTATCGAGCCCAAGAGCCTCTATCAGCACAAGATGGCCGCAGGGGCCATTTATCGCGCTGAACTGTCCTACCAGCTCCAGCAGCGCCTCGGAATTGAAACTGAGCGTTCCGGCACCTGCTTTGAGGTCAAAGGAGTGCCTGAAGCCTTAACAAAGGAATTCTCCAAACGAAGAGCTGAGATCGAGGCGGCTCTCGACAAGAAGGGGTTCACCAGCTCCAAAGCCGCCGAAATGGCTGCTGTCTCAAGTAGAGATGTGAAAGAGCACAAACCCAGAGAGGAACTGCTCAAGGGCTGGCAGGAAATTGGCAAGACGCTGGGGTTTTCCACAGAAGAGGCTCAAAAATTGGAGGGGAAGCTAGCGCCCCAATCGGATCGCGGACTTTCCCAATACCGCCAAGCCCAGGCAGTCAACCAAGCGGTTGAACAGATCACCAAGCAAAACGCTCATTTCCCCGAGCGGGACTTGGTCCGATTTGCCGCCCAGGAGGCACAGGGAAGGGGAGTTTCTTCGGCAAACGTTCTCGAAGCTGTTCGCATGAAGATGGCATCTGGGGATCTCGTTCGGCTCAAGCAAGAGCCGTTTGAAGAGCGGTTCACAACGCCTGAAATGCTCAAAATCGAAAAGCATCTCATCGACACGGCCAAGGATCATGCAAGAGCTGAGCGTCATCAGGTGCTTGATGGCACTTCCATCCAGTCAGCATTTGATCGGATGCCGATGCTGAGTGATGAGCAAAAGGATGCAGTCGTTCACCTCACTGCCACAACGGGAGGGGTTGCAGTTGTGACAGGCATGGCCGGGACAGGCAAAACAACGATGCTCAAAACCTGCGCTGATATTTGGAAAGAGAAGGGGTTCCAGGTCCTCGGGACCTGCCTTTCTGGAAAGGCTGCCGATGGTCTCGAATCTGGAGCAAAGATTCCGAGCTTCACTGTGGCAAGGCTGTTGATGGAATTGGATAAACCCGAGAGCCAGGCCAGAGTCACACTCACGCGGGACACGGTTCTTGTTCTTGATGAAGCTGGCATGGTAGGAACGCGTCAGATGGACCAGATCATGACCAGGGTCAGCGACGCATCGGCAAAGATTGTGATGGTCGGCGATGCTCGCCAGCTTCAACCAATTGACGCCGGTGGTCCTTTTGCGGCTTTAGGACGCGAGCTGGGAGAGGCTCAACTCACCGAGATCCGCCGACAAAAAGATTCCTGGATGCGCGAGGTTGTGAAGGATGTGGCTGACGGCCGCTCGACCGGAGCGCTTGAGGCCTTGGCGGAAGTCGGGAATTTGCGAGTCTGCAAAGATCGAAATGAAGCCATGCAGCAACTTTTGACGGCTTGGGAAGTCAAAGGCATCGAAAAGCCGGAATCCAATCTGATCATCGCGAGCACAAACGAAGACGCCAAAGCACTGAATCGAGATGCCCAGGAAAAGCGCTATGCGGCAGGGATGCTTGGAGAGAAGCAGGTGAAGGTGAATGGCGAGAGCTTTTATGTTGGGGATCGCATCATGTTCACTCGCAACTCTGCCGGAGTTGGGGTGAAAAACGGCAACATTGGGACTGTTACGCGCATTGCTGGCCGTTCGTTGACCGTCGAGGTGGAATCGAAATTCCGCACGTTCTCAGCAGATGACTATCAGAGCCTATCACTTGGCTACGCCGTGACTACTCACCGCGCCCAGGGCGTAACAACCGACAACGCTTTCTTGCTGACAAACGAGATGATGCAGGACCGCGAGCTGTCCTACGTGCAGGTGTCCAGGGCGCGAAATTCAACGATGATGTTCACGACAGCAGCCGAGGCCGGCAACGACTTGACCGCCCTCGCGCGGACCATGCAGCGGTCACGACAAAAGGACCTAGCAACAGACCTTTTGAACTCATCGACGCCGAGTGCTGGCAGTGGAGTATCAAACGAGTCTGAATCACAGGGGGTATCGTTCTGATGACCAGTAAAAAGAGGGGGCATTGTGGCAAAGACTCTGATTGAATGGATATTCTCACCAGCCAGAAAACGCGAAACCGGACTTGTTCCGAAACCCCTGTCCCGAATCATTCGAAGCATGATGAAGCCCCATAGAGACCCAGCCAGCTACCCCTTTCTGTGGGGTAAATACTACCTGTCATGGGAGCGATGCAGAGAGCACTTTCTAGTGATGGGTGCCACGGGCTCTGGTAAAACGGTTCTCCTTCGTCGCTTGATGCAGACGGTGTTGCCTCAAATTGGCAGCAGCCAGGCGAGAGGCCGACGGGCGCTGATCTATGATTCGAAGAAGGATATGCGTTCTGTCTTGATGGGTATGGGGATACCAGAGGAGCGCATTGCGATAATGAACCCGTTTGATGCCAGGAGTGTTGCCTGGGACATGGCCGCTGACGTCCAGTCACCACAAGAAGCTACCGAGCTTGCCAATCTACTGATACCCAAAGAAGCAGAATCCCAGCCCTTCTTTTCCAACACGGCGCGAAGTGTGCTTCGTGGTGTCATCGAGGTTTTCATGAAGAACTCTCCTGGAGCGTGGAGTCTTCGGCACATCCTTCTTGCTTGCGAGAATCATGAGGTTTTGCGGGGCATTCTTGAATCCCACGCGCCTACTCGTTGGCTCCTTGGGTTGATGCAAAAGGAGCAGACCTGGATTGACATCAAATCAACTTTAGACTCTTACCTTTACCGTTTTCGCTTCATTGCCGCCGCGTGGCACGCGGCGCAGCAGAAGGGCCGAACCATCAGCATCAAGCAATGGCTATCGAGTGAGAAAATCATTCTGCTTGGCAACGATGACAATGCGAGAACAGAGCTAGACATCATCAACAGGCTCTTCTTCGACAAGCTGTCCCAGCTCATCAATTCCCAACCGCCAAGTGAAGTTCAGGGGAAGCAAACTTGGCTATTTTTGGACGAAGTTCGAGAGGCGGGGAAGCTCAACACCCTTCATTCCTTGCTGCTTAGAGCCAGGTCCAAGAATTGCGCCGTGGTTCTTGGGTTCCAAGACATCGTTGGCATGGAGTCGGTTTACGGAGAAAAGGAAGCGAGGGAGCTTCTGGGCTGTCCGGCCACCATTGCGATTTTGCACCTGAATCCGACAGCGCAAGCGGCTCGAAAGTGGGCTTCTGAGGTGATCGACGAAGACGAGCAGACCGAGGAGACCAGGGGCCATTCCAGGCAGAGCGCGTTCAGCGATATGAGCACCAACAGCCAGACGCGTTGGGCGTTGAAACGAATCTACAACCCAATTGAGTTCTACCTTCTTGGTCGAGCTGGAAGCGAGAGGGGGATGGAGGGAATCTATGTGGTAGAAGAACATCTCGACTTGGACCCCAAAAGACCAACGCCTGAGGAAAAGGTGGTGCTCTCAAACGAAGAGTTGTTCGGCAACCCAGTGACGGGATTGAAGCCCGAGGTTGAGATGGACAGAAATTACATCCCAAGGGCGAACATGGATCTTGACCTACTTCCTTGGCAACCGACTGACACAAGGGAGCTGCCAAGCATCGCGACCATTTTTCTTGAAGCTGCTCGTGAAGCGCGAGCCTTCGATGCACTAGGTAGTGTTGGGCAAGGTTTCGGGAAGAGGGAGCAACCACGACAATCAAGACCGTTATGATTCAGACTAAACAGGCCGTAGAGCGATATCGCACTTTGCAACATGAGTTGATTGAATCACTCGGAACGGAGCAACTGCTAAAGCTTCAGCAAGACTGTATAGAAGTGGCTCACAAAGGGCATTTGCTTGAATCGAATCGGCTTTTCAAGTGGGCTGTTATTGGGGCTCTCTGCTTCATCTTAATGATGTTTTTTCCTGCCGTTAAGGTGACTCTTGTTGTGGTGCTCCTGATCGGATTTTTTGGCTACGAGTTTTCGAACGATTACCGCTATGACCTTGCGTTTTCATTGGCAGATGGAGAAACATTTATTTTCTATCAGTGGAGCATGTCTCCTGATAACCCCTCCAAGCTGATGCTCTGGCAAGAAGCGCGAGCTGGGTATCGAGGCCCTATCGAAGTTCTCCCCGTCTTGGTTCCAAGACTGCAATGTTTTCTCAAATTGTTAGAACCAATGAATTTTACTTCCTACTTGGGGATGCCAGTTTTTTTCGGATTTCTTGTGCTGATAGTGACTTCATTACCCATCATTATTTTGGCAGCAGGCTTATATTTTACGTTTGAATTTCTCAAGTATAGATGGGCCAAAGTGCCTCAGATTGATCCAAATAAGTCGAGCTTTAGTGATGCCTATCGAACGATAACGCAAGTCCTGGATATTCGAGTTGCAGCCGCATCCAATCGTCGTCCTAGATAAGAACTTCGCTGAAGAGTGAGACTTTAATTTAACCTCCGAGCTACTTTTAATGCATCAAACTGAGCAAGCATTAGAGAGATACATTGCACTAGAGCGCGACTTGTTGTGTGGCTTGCAAACGGAGCAACTGATCGACCTTGAACAAGGATGCGTTGAAGTTGCCAGCGCTTTGAGGTTGGCTGATAAGAAGAGCTGGTTCAGATTTGGAATTTCCACCATCTTGGTGGCTGTTGTGAGCTTGGTGCTACCAGTCAAGGTGCTTGTTTTTGGTCTCGCCCTCTGGGGTTCCGTCCTTTTGGGGTGGAAGCCAACCCAAAAGAATCGGTATGGGCTTGTCTTCTCCATGAATGATGGAAGCACCTTTTCAGTTCACAGTTGGGCAGCAGCTGCGGACGATCCACATAGACTTCGACAATGGCACGAAGCCCGTATGGTCCAGAGCGCTCAAATTCAAGCGCAGGCGGTTCGATTAACGGACGCAGAGGTTAACGCTATGGTTGGTGTTGAAATGGGAGCCCTTGCGCGAATTGTTGGGCGATTCGGTGCAACGGCAGTCTATGTGGCATTCACATCACTGGGAGTTGCTGCTTTTGCACAGTCTTCGATTAGCCTCTTTGTTGTTGGGATTTGGTGTTCATGGGACTATTTCAGGGAGGTGTTTCTTGCCTCATGGATACCACCAGAGAAGCTCGACCCGAAGACTCCAAGTGTTGGAGAGTCTTACCAAGCCGTCGTTCAGGTTCTCGACTCGCGGGGCGTCTCACGCTCTGCCAGACGAGACCGCTAATTTTCAAATATGCCCATGATGATTCGAACCGTTCAAGCGCAAGAGCAATACAAGGCCCTGGAAAGAGACTTGATTAACAACCTCCAGACTGAGCAGTTACAATCCATTCAGCAAGAGTGTGTTCAAACGGCTTATTCCCTGAGAAGCGAAGAGTTCAAGAGGAGGTTCGGCTTGGGAGCTATTTGCATAGTTGCCGCTTTGGCGGCCAAGGTGACTTCGTGGCCGATGGAAATAGCGGCATTTCTTGCCTCAATCATAATGTGCATCCGTCTTGCGATGGCTCCAGAGGGTGGATATGGGCTCGTGTTTTCTTTGCCTAGCGGTGAGAGCTTTTCTCTTCACCAGTGGACAGGGATGCCAGACGACCCTTCAAGACTTCGCTTTTGGCAAGAGGCTCGCGACGGCCATCACGGCGTGTTTGAAGTTGCCGCAGTGAGGCTAACGAATGCGGATCACCGTGCGTTCTTGCTACGGAATAGCGGAATAGGAGGCATGTTGTTTCAATGGCTAGTTCTGCTGATTGCAGCGGTCGTGTTTTGCCTGTTCATAGCGTTTCTTGGGGTGCAGAAGTTGCCGGTAGCCCTGCCAATTTTCGGCAGCATTCTTTGCCTGCCTTTCATCTTAAACAAGTATTTCGGAGCGCTGCAGATGGGTGAGCAGTTTGATCCGAACAAACGCTGTCATGGCAATGCGTATCAAGCCATAGTGCAAACACTCGAAGTTCGTGGTGTTGCACGGCCTGCTAGACGAATTCGCTGAATTTGTGTTACGATTTGCAAGCTAGCTTCATAACGTAAGTATTATGGCGGACGATAACAAGACAGACAAACGACAGAAGCCCACATGGGAGAAGGACCCGGCAGGGTTCATCGACAATCTTGCGAACGATCCAGTCTGGGCAAACCGTCAGCGCAAGGAGAAGGAACTTCGCGCCAAGTATGGGTTGCCGGACGAGCCTCACATGAAGGATTTCCCTGACCATGAGTCTTGGGTGCGGGCTTATGATGCCGATCAGGATAGATTCAACACGGTTACGGGCTGCAAAGCCAGGAGGCACCAAATCATCGCACTTTACTTCTCTGGAGCCTTTGATGAAGGCAAAATGTCCAAACGAGACGATAACGACAACTTCCGCGACTTTCATCAGGTTGCCCAAGAACTTAACTATTCATTTGGTGATTCGACGCTCGATGAGGTCGTTGCTGAGTGGCGAAGAAGGAATGCCAACTGATCTCCTGAACCATGTTTACCATTACCAACCACATCCGGAGCCTTGAAGAGACGCGCGATTTTGCCAACACTCAGGCGAACGGTCTGATTGATCGTTCGATGAGCGCAGAGAAGTTCACCCGGGAATTGCAGTCCAACGCTCAACAAGCCTACAATTGGGTCACAGACAAAGGAAGCTGGCCATTGTCCATTGCGGACTTGAAGGAGGTGCATAAAGTTCTCTGCGGCGATCTCCAAACTGGGGGAGGGGTATGTGACCCCAAGGCTGCTCAGTCTTATGAGCAGGCTTGTAAGGAGTTTCAGACCAACGTCTACGAAGCCAAAGAGAGCCTTCACCAAACCCCTGAGCGGGCTCAGGAGAAGGTGACGATTGCTATCGCTGAGCACCTGGCAAGGTGTGAAGCAATTCCACTCTTTGCAGATCACAACAGCACGGTGAATCGTCTAGCGTGTGAAGTTAATATGGACATGATTCTAGGCAGAGCGCAGCGGCCAGGTGTGGATCAAGGAAACTACGTCCAAGCACTTCAAGAGGCTCAGAACGGAAGCTCCAAGAATTTGGCCTTCATGATTGCCAATAACCACAATCAAGCCCTTGAAGCCAAAAAGGAACTGTGGCCTTTTCAAACCCAGGAACTCGGCCCCGACTATACCAACAATTGGAAGGCTCAAGATG
>JBEBGU010000880.1:0-2215 GCA_040081325.1 Prosthecobacter sp. | reverse complement strand
TGAATACGGATTCGGAAGTCGATATCGCGGCGGTGCGCTCGCAGATTGAAGCTGCAGGCTTTAACGAGCCAACCGTTACGGAATACGAGCGCACTGGCAAAGGCGGTGTCTTCGCCGTGCTCAGCGCCTTCCTTTCCTGGAAAGCCGAAGCGCCGAGCTATGAAGAGTCCGCCGCAAAACTCGGCATCAATGAGCAGGCCGCGCGAGTGGCCGTGCATCGCCTGCGCAAGCGCTACCGTGATCTGCTGCAAAAGAACATCGCCACGACAGTGGAAAGCGAAGCCGAGATCGATGCGGAGCTAGACCATCTAATGCAGGTTTTCACCGTGAAATGAAGAGACAGCCTTCACTCCATCATTGATTATCTTCTCACTTACCTTTGAGCGACCACTCTCCAACTTGCCCTGATTGTGGCTGCATTCTGCCGGCTGATGCTGGCTTCTGTCCGCATTGCTTGCTGCGTGGTGGACTCGAGGAGATGGAGCTGGAGACATCGGATTTCCCGACCGAGTACACCATGGAAGGGCGCGAGTCGGAAGGATTGGAATCACGACTTATGGATCGCTACAAGCTCGGCGCTAAATTGGGCGAAGGCGGATTTGGCGTGGTCTTCGATGCCCGCCAGATGCAGCCGATCCAGCGCCAGGTGGCGGTGAAGGTGCTGAAGGCGGACATGAACGCCCGCCAGATCATCGCCCGCTTTGAGGCAGAGCGGCAGGCGCTGGCGATGATGGATCACCCCGGTATCTCGCGCGTGCTCGATGCTGGCGAGACGCAGGATGGACGGCCCTTCTTTGTCATGGAGAAGGTCGATGGTGTCCCGGTCACACTTTACGTTCGGCAAAATAATCCACCGCTGCTAGAGAGGCTGCGTGTCTTCATCAGCATCTGTGAGGCGGTGCATTACGCGCATCAAAAAGGTGTGATCCACCGCGACTTAAAGCCGTCGAATATTTTAGTGTCCCTCGATAATGGCGTGGCTCGGCCAAAGGTAATCGACTTCGGTTTGGCCAAGGCGCTAGATGCGCGACTGAGCAAACGCACGATCTACACACTGCATGATCAGGTGATCGGCACGCCGGGTTACATCGGCCCCGAGCAGATCGAGCGCGGAGCGGAGGCGGCGGATGTCCGTGGTGATGTGTATTCGCTCGGCGCGCTGTTTTATGAAATGCTCACAGGAGCACCTGCCGTGGATCAGAAGTCACTCATTGGTAAGCCGCTAGAAGAAGCACTGCGTGAAGCCGCAGGTCGCACGCTCGTCCGCCCATCTGTCCGCGATCCGAAACTGCGCGGTGATCTGGAATGCATCATCCTCAAGGCGCTCGCGGCTGATCCAGCGCAGCGCTACGCCAGCGCAGATGCACTCGCTATCGATGTCCAAAGACATCTTGATGGCCAGCCCGTGCAGGCTCATCCGGCGGATCGTCTTTACATCATCGGCAAGTTCACACGGCGGCATCGCTGGGCGGTAGCGGCCGCTTTGGCACTGCTGCTAGCTGGCATCACCGCGCTATGGTCGAGCGCGCAACAGCTCCGGCAGGAACAGCGACATCAGGCAGAGCGCCAGCGGGACAGCAGCCGGAAATATTTCCAAGACGCACGCCAATATAGCGAGCGAGGTCGCAATGGAGATGCCATCGCTCAGCTATGCTATGCGCTGCGCGAGGATCGGCAAAACAGCGCCGCAGCGACTTACCTGAGCGCGCTGCTTTCTCAGCACTTTCTCGGGCATCGACTGGCGGCAAATCTACGGGTTAAGGCAGGCTGGTCGCGGGTTTCCCATCTAGCCGTGAATGCTCATGAGCGAACCTTGGTGGCAGTGTGTGCTGCGGATATCGAAGGTAAATCAGATCTCATCATGCGCTGGGACCTGGACCCAAATTCGGTGCCACCAGTAGAGCTGGGTCTGCCTGCTGGCATGAAGGTCACCGCCTGTCTGAACAGCGTGGATGATCGCTTTCTACTGATCGGTTTCAACGAGGGTTCACTGGCCCGCTATGACATCAAGAGTGGCATCTTCAGCCAGTTTGAAGCCAAGATGCAGGGGCAGATCACCGCCATCGCCCTGAGTGCAGACGGCTCGCGCGCCTTTGCCGGCACCGCCGTGGGTGAGGTCCGTCTCTGGGATTTAAATAGGCAGCAGCCTGCGGGTCCTACCCACACATGGTCCGGGCCGGTGGAACTCGTCGCGCTAGATGCAGCGGCTCACATC
>JBEBGU010000122.1:0-8482 GCA_040081325.1 Prosthecobacter sp. | reverse complement strand
CGCCAGCCCGCCACCGCCCCCGACACCCTGATCGGCGCTGGTCACTACCTGCTACCCCCGCTCACCGGCACCGAGAAGACCACCGGCGAGATCATGCTCCAGCGGCCGTGAGGCGGCAGCGTCCTGGCTAGGAGGCGAAAGGCTCACACTTTGATAAAGATCCCGCGCTTCCATAGCCAGCGGGCGATGAGAAGCATGAGCGCGAAAGTCGTGCAGGCGGCGACCCAGGCCCACTCCTTCCCCGGATGGCCCACGAGCCGCTCGGAGATCGCGCGGAACAAGCCCAGACCGCTCAAGACATAGAGCGTGATCGGATTGGCACCGACCCACACAAACGGCGTGGTCCAGCGCTGCCAGCCGCGTACATCAACGATCCAGTAAAACACGCCGAGCAGCAGCGCGCTCCAGCCGCCAGCAACGAGCACAAAGCTCGATGACCAGAGTTTCTTGATGATCGGAAAGAACGGATGCCAGCACCAGCCCAGCACGATCATCGCCACACCCGCACCGATGAGTCCGAGCACCTTTCGCGGTGCCGCTGCACCACTCGTGATCCACTTGCCAGCCAGCAATCCTAGCAGGGCCGTAGCGATAGCGGGCAGCGTGCTCAAGATGCCCTCAGGATCATGGTCGCCATCATACTTGCGGCCTGGCAGCCAGATGGAGTCGAGGTAGTTCGTCAGGTTGTGGCCTTCCGCAAAATCTCCCGCTCCAAATCCCGGCACAGGCACCAAGCCAAGCAGCAGGCAGTAGCCGCCGAGCAGCGTCACCACGGCGATCAAAAGCCCACGCCAACCCAGCCAAAGAGATAACATGCCTGCCGCGGCTGAAGCGATGCCGATGCGCTGCAACACACCGAGCCAGCGGATTTTATCCCATCCATCCTTCAGCCCCCCAGAGATTAGCACGCCCAGCAAAACTAGAATCAGTGCACGCCCAACCAAATGCCTGATCGCCGCCGCATGGCCCTCACGCTCAAGTCGGCGCGGCAGAGCGATAGCCATCGACACACCTGCGATGAAGAGGAACAGTGGAAAGATCAGGTCATAAAACCGGAAGCCGGCCCAATCGACATGCTCCAGTTGTGTCGAGATCGTCGTCGTCACCGACGATCCGGGTGCGAGCCGATTCAGCAACGCCTGCAACACGCCGCCGAGCCCCAGAATCCAACACATGTCAAAGCCACGCAGGGCATCGAGAGAAACAAGACGTTGAGGGGAAGGTGTTTGGGCCATGGGCAAGAAGACGTTACCCGCGCCGCCTTTCTCACATGGGAGTGCTTCGCATCATGCCATTGCACGCGCCATCATCGCCATGCTTGCATTGCCACCCGTGAGCACACAAGCCACGCGCTTGCCCGGCCACTGATCGCGGTACTTTTTCAGCGCCGCATACGCCAGCGCTCCGGCACCTTCGGCAATATTGTGCGTGGTCTGGATGATCTCGCGCATGGCCGCCAGCGCTTCGTCATCGCTCACCGTCAGAATCTCATGCGCATGTTGGATCACCTGCTCCAGGGCCTCCTTATTCGGTGTTTTGCACGCCACACCCTCAGCTACACGAGTGGTGCTTGATTGCTCGATGAACTGCCGCTGCTGAAACGACAGCGCATACGCCGGGGCATGTTCCGAAACGACACCGATGATCTTCGTTTTCAAACCAAGCGCCTCACGAGCCGCCGCGATGCCACAGAAGCCCGAACCGAGTCCGATAGGAACAAACACAGCCTCCAGATCGGCCACGGAGCGAAACATCTCCAGCCCATACGTCGCCACACCGCGCACCAGCCACGGATGAAACGACGGCACCGCATGAAGACCTTCCTTTGCCGCGAGTTCGCGTGAGTACTCGAGTGCTTCCTGAAACTCGCTCCCATGCTCAATCAACTCAGCGCCGAGTGATCGCATAGCCGTGTTCTTCTCAGGATTGTTGCCCTGCGGCACGACGATCACCGCGCGCAAACCATTGAGCCGCGCCGCATAGGCGATGGATTGGCCGTGATTGCCCGTCGTGGCAGCGATGACACCGAGCACATCAGGCTGCACACGTTTCAGCTCATCCATATAAACAAGACCACCGCGAATCTTGAAGGCTCCGACAGGCGTGTGGTTCTCATGCTTCAGCCACAGCTCACAGCCAAGCCCCGCCTCAAGCAGCGGCCAGCGATACATCGGCGTTTCGCGAATGTGCGGACGAATGAGCACCTTGGCGGCTTCGATTTCGCTGAGGGTTGGCAGAGTCTTCATCAGGCATGGCTAAGCATGATCTTCGCAAAGGCAAGCCCACTGCAAATGGATGAGTCGCGCCATTCACCGCTTCACTGGCGAAGCAAACTAACTTTATCAAAAGGCGTATGCCGCGCGATTTGAGCTGCAACCTTTGATGACTGTGAAGCCTTCGTAGCATGGGCTTTCTAGCCTGTGTTCTGCGGATTTAAATAAACCTGCGCAAATCAATCACCCAAACCCGTTTTCAATCACCGCCTAGAAAGGCCATGCTACAACATGCTACTCGCTGACCTCACCTGGCCCGACATCGCCGCACTCAATAAAGACACCCCCGTCGTTTTCCCCGTCGCTGCGCTGGAGCAGCATGGGCGGCACATGCCGGTCTTCACCGACTCGATGCTCATGGGAGAGATCGCCGGTCGCGCAGAGATCGAACTGAAAAGCGAGGTGCTCTTTGCACCGCTGCAATGGCTTGGAAACTCGCATCATCACATGGAGTTCCCCGGCACGATGTCAGCTGAGCCGCGCGTGTATCTCGATCTACTTTGCGGGATGCTGGAGAACTTCATCGCGCATGGATTCAAGCGTCTGATCATTTTGAACGGGCACGGTGGCAATGACATCCCTGGTAAGCAGGCGGTGTTTGAGATGAGGCAGAAGCATCGCTCGCGAAGTGATCTGCTGCTGCTCTTCGCCACTTACTGGAATCTCACGCCTGATCCCGCGAGCGCTCATCCTGATTTGAAACAGCAGGTCATGGGTCATGCCTGCGAATGGGAAACCTCCATGGTCCTGCGGATCGCTCCGCATTTGGTGAAGGGACACACGACCGTTGGCGACGTGCCGTTCGGCAATCCATTCGATCCTGCCTCACGCGGCTGGATCATGACCGACCGCAGCGTGCCCGGCCACGTCGGTGATCCCACCACCGCCAGCGCAGAAAAAGGCGAGGCATTGTTTCAAACCTTCACCGCCGGCACCGTGGCCATGCTGCGCCGGATGATCGCCTGGGATGGGAAGGACTGGGAGGGGTGAGTCAACGGGCAGAAATTATTCGACCTTGGAGGCCTATATAAATGAATCTTGATGAAGCTCTTGGTGCTTTAGAATTAACGCAGCCGTTCTCTGATGGTGAGTTAAAGAAGGCGCATCGACAGGCATTGATGGTGTGGCACCCAGACCGCTTCGAAGGCTCTCAAGAGTTACAGAAAAAGGCCACCCAGAAGACTCAAGCAATCAATGAAGCATTCGAGTGTCTCAGAGCATATTCAGACGTGCCGAAAGAAACTTTCGCTGCAGACACCACAAGCAGAACGAATTCTTCTAAATCTAGCCAACGAACAGCGAGGAATGAAAGCGAACTTAGTCCGCATGTCGCTAAGGAGACTCCCTTTACTGTAAATTCTTTTCCTCGCTCCTCATCTTGGAAATGGTGGATCACCGGCCTGCTGTTGCTGGCGACGACGATCAATTACATGGATCGCGTGACGCTGGCCAATGCGTCGGTGCGAGTGACGCAGGAGTTCGGCCTGAGCGAGCAGCAGTATGGGAACCTTGAACTCGCTTTTGGTTGGGCCTTTGCGGTGGGATCGCTGGTGTTCGGATTTATGGCGGATCGGTTCCGTGTTTACTGGCTCTATCCCTGCGTGCTCGCAGGCTGGTCGGTGATGGGCATGATCTCAGGCTGGACGACAGATTATAGCGGTCTGCTCATCTGCCGCACCTTGCTCGGTTTCTTCGAGGCAGGTCACTGGCCCTGCGCGCTGAAGACGACCTTTGCCATGCTCAATGAAAAGGACCGCACGATGGGCAACAGTGTGCTGCAAAGCGGCGCATCCATCGGCGCGATCATCACTCCACAAGTGATGAAACTGCTGCTGACCAACGAGGTCGGCTCCTGGCGCTCTGCCTTTGTCGTTGTAGGTGCCTTTGGGCTGGTCTGGGTCGTCATCTGGTTCGTAATGATGCGGCCGCGTGATCTCGATGCCACGCCTGAAACAACTGGCAACACACCGCGCCTGCCCCTGGGTCAAATCGTCTTCAGTCGCAGCTTCTGGGCACTGGCACTCCTCATCACCGGCACTCAGACCGTCTGGCACATCTACCGCGTGTGGATGATGAAGTTCCTGCAAACGGGCCGCGGCTACACCGAGGCGGCAGCGCTGGATTTCCAATCCGCTTACTATATCTCCACCGATGTCGGCTGCTTCCTCGCGGGCATCATTTCTCTCTGGCTAATCCGCAAACGCAGTCTCAGTGCTCATGATGCAAGGCGCTGGGTTTATGCCGGTGCTTGTCTGCTGACCTCACTCAGTCTGGCGCTGCCCTATCTCGGCAAAGGCTGGCCGCTACTCGGCGCGCTACTCATCATCGGTGCCGGTGCACTGGCGCTGTTTCCCTGCTACTACAGCTTTGTGCAGGAGCTGTCCGCGCATCATGTGGGGCGACTCACTGGACTCCTGAGTATGTGGGTGTGGGCAGTGACTTCACCGCTGCACAAACTCTTTGGCTGGATCGCCGACACGACACATTCGTATGATCAGGGTCTCGTCATCGCAGGACTCGCGCCGTGGCTCGGTGTGGCGGCCATGAAGTGGCTTTGGGTGAAGCGACCTGTCGAAGCGTGACGCCTCGGCGCTCTTGCCGTCAGACACAAAAACGCTACTCTCCCACCATGGCCGCCGACCTGACACCTGAATACCTTTCCACCCTGCGCCGCATGACTGGCGAGCAGAAGTGGCGCACGGCTTTCGGCCTTTACTGGTCGGCGAGAAAACTCAAAGCCGCAGCCGTTCGCGACCAGCATCCCGACTGGAGCGAGGTGCAGGTGCAGCAACGAGTGAAGGAGATCTTCATGCATGCAGTCACCTGAGCCATTTCTGATCTTCACGCGGAAGCTCAACGAACTGGGCCTCCGTTACATGGTCAGCGGCAGCGTGGCGGCCATCTACTACGGAGAGCCACGCATGACCAATGACGTGGACATCATTGTCTTTCTCCGACGCGATGACGTGGCTGGTCTGATCAAGGCTTTCCCTTCCGAGGAGTTTTATTGCCCGCCGAGAGAAGTGATCCTGCTGGAGATGACCCGAGAGCAGCGAGGGCACTTCAATCTCATCCATCACGAATCAGGTTTCAAAGCCGACATCTACCTGACAGGCCGTGATGAGCTGCACGTCTGGGGAATGGCGAACGCCAAAAGGGCCAATCTCGGTGAAGATCACGTCATGATCGCACCTCCAGAGTATGTTATTCTGCGGAAATTGCAGTTTTACCGCGAAGGCCAATCCCAAAAGCATCTTCGTGACATCAGCCGCATGTTGAGCGGAATGGGTGATGACTGGGATCGTGCGCCACTGCTTCAAATGATCCAGGAGGAGCATTTGCAGACCGAATGGCAAAAAGCGGCCGACTTTGACGCCTGAGTGATTATCAGCGCCCGGAAGAAACCGCCTCTCCTGCCACGTAATGGTGGGGCGATGCTCACCTTCTCCGATCTCAGCCAGGGTTCATCACGCCTCCAGCGGCGTGATTTCCTGCGCATTGGCGGGCTGGGGCTTGGCGGCCTCGGATTAAGTGAGATGATGGCTCTGAAGGCGCTCGGGGCATCGCAAAAGCGGCTGCTCAAAGACAAGTCGGTCATCTTCCTCTTCATGCACGGCGGGCCGTCGCAGTTCGAGACCTTCGATCCGAAGATGGATGCACCCTCAGAGATCCGCAGTGTGACGGGCGAGATCAAGACGGCGATCCCAGGCGTGACGTGTGGCGGCACGATGGAGCGGCTTGCGAAGCTGGCGGACAAGTTCAGCATCGTGCGCAGCTTCGTGACGGGTGATGCGGTTCACGACATCAAGACCATCGTTGGCAAAGACACGCTCCAGGCGAATCTCGGATCGCTCTACTCACGCATCGCCGGGCCATTGCGCAAAAGCAGCGCGATGCCGACAAACGTGGCGCTGTTTCCACAGGCGATTTCATCGGCAGCAGGTCCAGTGATCAAGAAGTTCGGCGACTTCACCTCCAGCGGTGAGCTTGGTGCGACTTACCAGCCCTTCGTGCCCGGCACTGGCAGCGGCGCACAGGCAGACATGACGCTGAGTATGCCACAGGGTCGTCTCGATGACCGCCGCGCGTTGCTCACCTCGCTCGATCAATGGAAACGTCAGATGGACAGCAGTGAGATCGTCAGTGGCATGTCCGAGTTTCAATCGCTGGCCTTCGACGTGCTGCGGCGCGGCGTGTCGGATGCCTTTGATCTCTCCAAGGAAGACCCGCGCCTCATCGCCCGCTATGACACCGCGCCACTTCTGCCGAAAGACCGCATCAGCACGCAGTGGAATAACTGTGAGCACTATGCCGACAACGCCGCCACGCTCGGCAAGCTTTTGCTCATGGCGCGTCGTCTCTGCGAGCGCGGCTGTGGCTTTGTCACCGTGACGACCAGCTTTGTCTGGGACATGCATGCGGATAATAACAACGCACCCTGCCTCACCGGCATGGACTATGTCGGGCGTCCATTCGACCATGCCGTCTCCGCATTGATCGAGGACATCGAAGCACGCGGGCTGAGTGATAAAATCATGCTCGTCTGCTGTGGAGAGATGGGCCGCTCGCCAAAGCTCAATGTCAAAGGAGGGCGCGATCACTGGGGCGGCCTCGCCCCGCTCATGATCTACGGCGGCGGATTGAAGATGGGCCAGGTCATCGGCCAGTCTGCACGCCACGGTGGTGAACCTGCCTCTGAGCCGATTACAATTCCCGATTTGATCGCCACGATCATGCACACGCTTGTCGATGTCGGTGAAGCGCGAATCACCGATGGCCTGCCGCCAAGTTTGCTGAACGTACTAACGCGTGGCGAGCCGATCCGTGGTCTAGTTTGATTCTCCTACTTCATGAAAAGCACTCGTCTTCTTCTCACCGCTTTCAGTTTCGCTGTTTCCAGTCTCTGCGCCGCTGACAAGTCGCAGCCGATCACGCAGACTTTTTATGTTTCAGGCGTCGAGTGTGGCAGTTGTGTTTACATGGTTCAGCAGGCAGTCAGCGTAGTGAAGGGCGTCTCGGATGTGACAGTGGTGCAGGTGGTTGACAATTACGCGAATGTGACCTTTGACCCGAAGGTCGTGAGCATCCATCAAATCGCCCAAGCGGTGACGGATGCTGCGCCTCTGCATGGCATCCCTTATCAGGCGACACTGAAAGTTTTCATCCCTGATTACGCAAAAGAAAATAACTCCAGGAAAGTTGACGCCTTGTTTTCCAAATGGAAATCCTGGGTGGAGATTGAGACGGCAGACCGAGCCAGCGGGGAGTTCATTTTGCGATTCCAGCCACTGACAATCGATGCAAAGAAGGCCGGACCTCAAGGCCTGCGCCATGAGGATTTATTCCAAGCACTCCAAAGCCCATCGCCTCAAGGCCTGGGACTGAAAATCCAAATCGCCGAAGAGAAAGTGGACGGCTAATCAATAGCTCAGCCAGTGCGACAACCACTTCTCCGTCGCTGCCAGCGTCATGCCTTTACGGGCGGCATAGTCTTCAATCTGGTCTTTGCCGAGGTCCGTCGAGATACCGAAGTAGCGGGCTTGCGGGTGATTGAAGTAAAAACCACTCACGCTGGCTCCGGGATGCATGGCGTAACTTTCGGTTAGCTCGCAGCCGGTGTTTTCGGTGGCGTTGAGAATGGCGAACAAGGTCTTTTTCTCCGTGTGATCCGGCTGGGCGGGATAACCGGGCGCTGGACGGATACCGCGATATTTTTCGCGGATGAGTTCCTCGTTGGTGAGGTCGCCGGGCTTCTCGATGCCACACTGGAAGCGCGATTGCTGATGCAACCACTCAGCGAAGGCTTCGGCGAAGCGATCCGCGAGTGCCTTCACGATGATGCTGGAATACGGGTCGTTCGCGTCGTCGTAGGTCTTCGCATATTCATCTCCGCCGTGGATGGTGACGGCGAATCCACCGATGTAGTCGGTGCGTCCACTGTCCTTCGGCGCGATGAAGTCGGCGAGGGCGTAGTTCGGCGTGTCCTTCTTGATCTGCTGCTGACGGAGCGTGTGCAACGTGGTGCCATTGGTGAGCACGACGTCGTCGCCGACACTGTTGGCTTCAAAGAAACCGACCGCGCCCTTTGGCGTGAAACGCTTCTCTTTGATGATGATGTCGAGCAGGTGGTTGGCGCGGCCCTCCAGCATCACGAGGTCGCTCGACGCGCGCGCCGAGTACCAGCGCGGCTTGCCAGCGATGGCTTCGAC
>JBEBGU010000879.1:0-2222 GCA_040081325.1 Prosthecobacter sp. | reverse complement strand
CATCACGCGACTGCTCGATGACCCACAAATGGCTGACTGCCATGAAAGTCTGCAAGCCATGCTGGCTGCCGGGCAGCGCGGAGACTTTGAGCAAGAGTCACTGGGCTCGCCGAGCTTGCGCGGATGGCCCTTTCTAGAACGAGATTTCAACTCACCCATGAAAGCGAGATAAAATCTCATTTCACAAGTGTACGACTTGATACGTCCTTTTACCCTCCTTTCCCGCGTCCATGAAACTGCACCTGCTCCTACTCACCTCCCTTCTAGCCCTCACTCTCCACGCGAACGAGCCGACAAATGCCAAGGAGGCAGCGGAGAAGAAGGCGGCGGCAAACAAGGTGATCGCAGAGAAGTTCGCGAAGTGGAAGGCGACGCTTTCACCGGAGCAACAAGCCTGGGAAACGGTGCTGGAGGAGAACCTCGGCATGGGTTTTTATCTGCCGCTGTATCAGGCGGACAAGCTGGCGGGTCGTGTCACGGCCTGGGATTATGTGAAGGATGATCAGAAGCTGCCACGCGTGTTGCTGATCGGGGATTCGGTCTCACGCGGCTACACGCTGGCGACGCAGAAGGGACTGGCAGGCGCAGCGAATGTGCATCGTGCGCCGGAGAATTGCGGACCGACGGCGAATGGGCTGAAGAAGCTGAAGGTGTGGCTGGGTGATGGGAAGTGGGACATCATTCACTTCAACTTCGGCATCCATGATCGGAAGACGCCGCTGGCGGATTACGAGCAACGGTTGAATGACATTACCACTCAACTGAAGGCGACAGGTGCCAAGGTGATCTGGGCAAGCACGACGCCGGTGGCAGAAGGCGGAATGAAAGATGCATCACCGTCGGATCTCGTGGCGCGCAATGCGGTGGCGGCGCGGGTGATGTCGAAGCATGGCGTGGAGATCGACGATCTGTATGCGGCGATGCTGCCGCGCTTGAGCGAGTTTCAGCCGCCGAACGATGTCCACTTCAAGGAACCTGGGTATCAATTCCTCGGACAGCAGGTGGCGGCATCCATTCGCAAACACATCCCGCTGCTAACCACGGTGAACACGGCGGTGATCCCGATGGGGAAGCTGGAAAAAGATGGCTACGGCTGGGAGGAGCGGCACGAAGCCGTGATGAAGATTAAGGAGGAGATCAATCCCGAGATCGTGCTCATCGGAGACTCGATCACGCACTTCTGGGGTGGGCTACCGGATGGTGGTAAGATGGGAAATCGAGGTACGGAAACTTGGCCGAGTTTGTTCGGCAAACGGCGCGTGCTGAATCTCGGCTTTGGCTGGGATCGCACACAGAATGTGCTGAAGCGGATTGAGCTTGGCGAGCTAGATAGCTTGAAGCCGAAGGCTATCGTGATCCATATCGGTACGAACAATCTAGCGGGTACGGTCAATGCACGGGCAAGTACGCCTGTGGAGATTGTGGGCGGTATTAGCGCGATCATTGAGCAATCTCTGTCGAGGTGCCCTGATGCTAAGATCATTCTGATGGCGATCTTTCCGCGTGGCAAAACGGCGGCTGATCCGAAGCGGGCCATTTTGCAGGACATTAACATGCGTCTCGCTGCTGGACCGGGACGACATACGGGTGTGACCTTTCTCGACATCACTAGCAAGTGGCTAGAGCCTGATGGCAGTATCTCCAAAGACAACATGCCTGATTCACTTCACCCGAATCAAAAAGGCTACGCGGTGTGGGCAGAGGCGTTGAAAGGCGTGCTTCCGTGAAGGGGTGCATTAGGGCTTTAGCCCGATCACATACTCGCGAGTGAAGACGGCGTCGATACTGCCGCGTAGGCGGCCTTCGACGACGCTGCTGCGGTCTTCGGAGACGTATTCGGGTATATTGGGATTCGCCGCGAGTTCCCATGAGTTGTCGCTGCGATGCACGGCAAAGACGCGGCCTGCGTAGTCATGTAGGACTTCGAGTCCGCCGGTGAATTTGCGGGTGCGGTAGCGCTGGTCCTGAGCGAGCTGGCCCCAGCCGGTCATGGTGCCGTCACGCTGCAAAGCAACTCCGTAACCTGAGGCGATGCTGATGCCGACGAGGTCGCGCATGTCTGTCGGCAATGGGGTGATGGGTGGTGTCAGCATGCCCCAGTAAACGGGTGTGCCGTCACGCAAGATCGCGCACCATCCATTGCTCGTGGGGATGTAAAACATTTTGGCGACAGGTCCAAGGTCAGGCGGGGGTGAGGGTTCTCCGCTGCCGACATCCTGAAT
>JBEBGU010000121.1:0-8504 GCA_040081325.1 Prosthecobacter sp. | reverse complement strand
TAATTCATGTGTTTTATAGGGGGAAAGTGACGCGCGGAGAAAAGCGCAGACAGGCCGCGTGTTCAACCGGTGAATCAGCGGCCCCATCCTCCGGCACGGGCATACGCCTTCCGCAGTTCTTCCATACTCCGCGACCAGCTCAGCTCGGTGGTGAGACGCTCATGACCGAGCTTGCCCATCTGCTCGCAGCGCACGGGATCATCCAGCAGTTCCAGAATGGCATCGCCAAGCAGATCGGCGCTGTTTTCCATGACATAGAGCGCCGCATCACCGGCAGAGAAAAGGCCCTCGCGGGTGCCGAACATGACCTGCGCTTTGCTGAAGGCCATGTACTCCAGGGTCTTGTTCATAGTACAGTGGTCGTTGTAGTCGTTGATGGGATCGCAGGCGACACCGAGGTCCATGGTTTGCAGCGCGGTGAAGAGAAACTCATTCGAGACACGCCCCGGCATGTCGATGCTGTCCGCAAGCCCGAGCGAGTCGCGCAAACGCAGCAGCTCGGCATGCTCGGGACCGCTGCCCATGAGCAGAAACTGCACGTCACTCCGCCCGCGCGTGTGGATGATGTGCTGCGCGGCCTCGATCAGGTAGCTCACACCGTCGGCATTCCCCATGACGCCAATGTAGCCGACGAGGAAACGTTTCCCTTTTTTCAAACCGGCATCGACGGGCGCGTTCGTGTCGAGCGTGTTCGGCGCAGTGCGAACGATGAAGACTTCGTCATCACTCTTTTGCCCGCGCTGCTTCACGGCGGTGAGCACGCTTTGATTGGTGGCCATCACGGCATCGGCCAGCGCCAGCGTGCAGCGTTCAGCGAGACGAACGGCCCAATAAAGCAGGCCACGTTTGCCAAACTTGGCCTCGAACATCTCCGGCCAAAGATCATGCACGTCGTAAATCACCTTCACACCACCGAGCAGCTTGAAAGGCAGCGCGACGAGAAAGAGCAGGTCGGGCGGATTGCACAGGTGGATAACATCGAATCGACCACGCCGCCAGGCTTTCAAAGCGCAGCGAATCTCACCCCACAACGCCGTGGTGTATTCAAAGAGAAAACCACGGATGCCGCGTGCCTCATCGCTGATCCAATGACGGTAAATTTGGATGCCGTCGAGCATCTCCTCGTCCTGAGTGTAGCCGCGCATCTGCGGGCAGATGACAGTGACTTCATGTCCGGCATCACGCAAAGCACAAGCCTCCTGCCAGACACGGCGGTCGAGCGGCACGGGGAGGTTTTCGACGATGACGAGGACTCTCATGCGCTGCTCAGTCGTCGATCTTCGCCACCACATCTTTTGGCTTCAGTACCTTGTAAAGCGCAAGGCCGATGAGGATAATGGCAATGGCGATCACTGGCGCAGGACGTTCAGCCGGATTGCTGCTGGTGAGTGCCGTATTCAGCCGAGTGACGATCAGCGTGCCGCATACAAATGCGCCAAGAATAGGCACGATGAGGGGCACCTCAAAGCCGCCGCGCTCCTCGCCTTTGCGGAGTTTTAAAACGACGAGAGCGATGTTTACCACCGTGAAAACCGTGAGCAGCAGCAGCACTGTGGACTCAGCGAGCTGCTTCACACTGCCGCTCAGGATCAAACCGGCGACGATGACAAAGAGCACCATGACAGAGATATGCGGCGTGCGGCGAATGGGATGCACTTTACCTAGAATCTTCGGCAGCAATCCCTGCCTGCTCATGCCATAAAGCAGACGAGAACCCATGAGGTAATTCAGCAGCGCGGTGTTGCCGATGGCAAAGATGGTGATGCCGATATAAACGCCATCGACTCCCTTGAACCAAGGCGCGGCGCGGTGGGCCACCTCCATGAGAGGCGTCTTGCTGGCGGCCAGTTCGCGCCATGGAACCACAGACACCGCCGTAATCGCCACGGCCATGTAGATGAGCGTGGCGAGGATCATCGCGCCGATGAGGCCAAAGGGCACATCACGCTTCGGATTCTTCACCTCCTCACTCACGTTTAAAATGTCCTCGAACCCGATGAAGGAGTAGAACGTCAGCACCGCGCCCTGCATCACCAGCGCCAGTGTGATGCCTGATCCTGGGCCGCCAGCGAGGGTATCCCCCGCACTCTCCAGATAGTTCACGCTGCCCCAATACTTCATACCGACTGCAATGATGAAGATCAGGCCTGACGCCTCAACGATCGTGCAGACCATGTTTGCCCACATGCTCTCACGGATGCCACGGTAGATCACGCAGCCGACGAGAAAAACGAGCGCAATAGCAGCCAGCTTGATGGGTAATTGAATACCAAACGCCTTCTCCAAATTCTCCGCGATGGCCTGCGATCCCGTGGCCATGCTGGTGAGTCCGCTCATCATCACCGCGATGCCGACGATGTAGCTCAGCCAGGGCTTATCCAGCGCACGATGCGTCACATACGCGGCACCACCGGCACGCGCATAGCGGCTGCCGACGCAGGCATACGACAGACCCGTGAGCATGGCCGCTACCATGGCGACGAGAAAGGCGAGCCACACCGAGTTGCCCAGATTCTCAGCCGCACGTCCGATGAGCGCATACACTCCCGCGCCGAGCATCGACCCGAGTCCATAAAACAAGACCTGCCAGCCGCCGAGTGTTCGGTTCAGTTCGTGAGTATCTGGATCGGTGGAGTCATTCATGGCTGTTTTGCTAGCGGAAAGCAGGCCGTGTGGGAAGGGGAATTAGTTTGGAAATCTCTCCCTCAATAACTTCTCAGCTTCAGCGCGTTGATCTTTGAGCGCGACGTCGTCGATGCGGTTCTTCAGTTCCGCTGGATCTTGCTCCGTCGCATACAGCTCGCGAGCGATGACTTCCTTCGTCTTCCAGTCACGCCATTCGGTGTAACGCACCGAGCTCGTCCGCACGCTGTAACCCATGGCCTTCGGTTTCTTGCTTGGCTCGCGGTCAAAGTAAGCTGGGCGCGGATGCTGCGTGAAGGCCGCCTGTTTTACCGACTGCGCTGGATCAGCCAGCACGCGCCCGAGACTCACACCATCGAGTCCTGTCGGCATAGGCAAGTCACACAGCTCGACGAGCGTCGGAAAGAGATCCACCAGCTCGGCCAGTGCGTTCGTTTTCTTCCCGCGATTGCCGAGGCGCAGATCACTGATCATCAATGGCACGTGCGCATCGAATTCAAAGTCTGAGGTCTTTCCCCAGAGGCTGTGCTCGCCGATGTGGTAGCCGTGATCGGCAAAGAAAACGATGATCGTGTTGCTCGCCGCGCCGCTCTTCTCAAGCGCGCTCAGCACCTTGCCGATCTGCGCGTCCATGTAGCTGATGTTGGCAAAGTAACCGTGCCTCATCTCTGCCGCCTGCTCAGGTGACACTGGCGTCTGCTTCGCCACCGGACCGAGGATCTCAGTGCTCTGATGAAAGGCGATCTCTGGCGCACCTTCAGGCCGCGCACCATTCAGTGGTGGCAGATTTGCGCGGTCATACATGTCCCAGTATTTCTTCGGCGCATTGAAAGGCGCGTGCGGCTTCCAGAAACCGACGGCGAGGAAGAACGGCCCGCCTTCCACCTCTTGCATCACACGCCGAGCCTCAGCCGCCACACGGCCATCATAGTAGGCTTCGTCAGGCACGTCGTAGCACGACGTGATCCCCTGTTCGCTATAGCCACGACCCTTGCTCAGCGTCGCTAGATTTGGCGGAAGGTCACCCGTGATCTGTGGTGTGTCATCGCCATGATTCGCATAATGAAGAAACTCATCTGCACTCCATGAACGGCGATCACCCTTCACTGCGGTGTGCCAGTTGTGGAAGATCTTCCCCACACAGCGTGTCGTGTAGCCATGCTCCTTGAACCACAGCGGCAGAGTCGTCACGTCTGGGTTCAGCTCGCGGAAATGCGTGCCGTTATTCCAAAGCTGGAGCGTGTCAGGCCGACGCCCGGTGAGCAGTGATGAGCGCGATGGATTGCACACAGCTTGCTGGCAGTAAGCCCGATTAAACTGCACACTGCGTGCCGCCAGTTTGTCGAGGTTCGGCGTCAGTGCTGTCGAGCCATACGAGCCGATCTCCGGGCGGAAATCATCCGCCATGATGAACAGCACGTTTGGCTTCGCCGCATGAAGCGAAGAGACGAGAAGAAAGAAGAAGAGCGAACGCATGGCCGATGAGAACGCAGGCCACGCCTCAAGCTTGCGCCCCGATCACTTGATCGGCACGCGCTTCACTTCCTCGACGACAGGTACATCTTTGTTCATCACATCAAAGAGCGCTTTGAGTCGCGCCACTTCAACGGGATGCGCGGCTGCCACATCCTGCTGCTCGCCCGGATCATTCTTCAGATCAAAGAGCTGCATCTTTGCGGGTGCTGCGCCTGTCGTCAGTCCAGGATGCGCGTCGATATTGTATTGCTCGATGGGAGCCAGGATCGTCACGCCATCTGGCAGACGCGGATCAAGCCAGCGTCCATCAGTTCCTGGTTTCAGCGCCATGCTGCGCGACGCCAGCACATGCAGCTTCCACCGCGCATCGCGCACGGTGACGAGATGCGTGCCCTGCTGACCATAGATGATCTCATGCGGTGATTTCGCAGCGCCAGTGAGCAATGGCATGATGTCTTTGCCATCCAGCAGCCGACCATCCGGCAGCTTCGTGTCCGTTGCTTTCAGCACCGTGGCAAACAGATCCATCATCACGGCCAACTGATCACTCACCTGTCCCGCAGGTATTTTCCCCGGCCAGCGCGCGATCATCGGCACGCGATACGCGCCCTCCCAGTTCGTGCCTTTCATGCCACGTAGGCCACCCGTGCTGCCGCCGAACCATGCGCCATTGTCACTGCTGAAAAGCACGAGCGTCTTGTCATCCACACCGGCTTCCTTCAGCGCATCCAGCACACGGCCCACGCTTTCATCCAGATCCATAATCACATCCCCATACAAGCCTGCACCGCTCTTCTTGTAGTGCTTTTCGGAAGCGGCCAGTGGCTTGTGCGGCATGGCCTCGGCAAAGTAGAGGAAGAAGGGCTTCGCTGCATTGCGTTTGATGAAATTTACCGCGCGGTCGGTGTAGCGCTGCGTCAGCGTCGTCTGCACGACGGGATACTCCACCACCTTCGTGCCATCGAGCACCTGTACGGGCCGCATGTCATTCGAGTACGGAATGCCGAAGTATTCATCAAAGCCGCGCTCTGTCGGCAGCCAGCCTGCTTTGTGGCCGAGATGCCACTTGCCCACCATGCCCGTCACATAGCCTGCTGACTTCAAGACTTGAGCCAGCGTGACCTCGCTCTTCGGCAGTGCCAGTGCATCCGCCACGGGGCCGCCATCAGGCGCAGGGTTTTGCGACATGCCGCAGCGGAAGGGATAGCGCCCTGTCATCAGTGATGCTCGTGTCGGTGCGCAAAAGGGTGCCGGGGTGTTGAACTGTGTCAGTCTCGCACCCTCCGCCGCCATCTGATCGATGCGCGGCGTCTTGAACTTCGGATGCCCATAGCAGCCCAGATCGCCGTAGCCGAGATCATCCGCGAGGATGATCACCACATTGGGTTTCTCCGCAGCCATCACGGCTGTGGTCAGGAAGAGGAGGCAAAGGAGTCGATGCATGGTTCGCACATCAACGAATCACGCGATGATCCCTTTCGCCACTTCACCACTCACATTCGTCAGGCGGAAATTCCGGCCGCCGTAGTTGTAGGTGAGCTTGGTGTGATCGAGACCGAGCAGATGCAGCATCGTGGCGTGCCAGTCGTGGATGTGCATTGGGTTGAGCGCGGCTTTGTAGCCGGTTTCATCGGTGGCACCGTAAGTGAGGCCGCCTTTGACGCCGCCACCGGCCATCCAGATGGAGTAGCCTTTGTGATTGTGATCGCGACCGTCTTCGCTTTGCGCATACGGCGTGCGGCCAAACTCGCCAGCCCAGACGACGAGCGTGTCCTTCAACATCCCGCGTGCTTTCAAATCGGTGAGCAGCGCGGCGATGGGCTGATCTGTGGCGGCGCAATTCGTCGCCAGTAGCTCACGCAGGCGGTTGTGATGATCCCAGTTGCCTGGCGATGCGATTTCGATGAAACGCACACCGGCTTCGGCCATGCGACGTGCTAGCAGGCACTGCCGCGCGAACTGATCCTTTCCCTGTCCGATGCCGTAGAGTTTCAGGATATGCTCCGGCTCGCTGCGCAGGTCGAGCACGTCGGGAACTTCGCTTTGCATGCGAAACGCGAGTTCAAAGGACTGGATGGCACCTTCGATCTCGGGATGAAAGCCATCGCGCTCCAGCTTGCGTTCGTTCAAGCCGCGAATCAGGTCGATCTGCGCGCGCTGAAGGTCACGCGGTACGTTTTTGTTGTCGATGTTCTTCATCGGTGGCCCTGGAGCCACGTCCTTCTTCAATAAGGCCGCATACAGTTCCGGCAACTGACTGCCACCGAGCTTGGTGCCCTGGCAGATTGCGGGCAAGAACGCGCTGCCGTAGTTCTGCGCACCGCCGTTGTCCGCCGGTGGATTCAGCGTGATGAAACCTGGCAGATTCTCATTCTCGGTGCCGAGGCCATACAGAGTCCACGCGCCAATAGAAGGCCGCACAAACTGAAAACTGCCCGTGTGCATCTGCCCGAAGGCCTGCGCGTGATTCGGCAGGTCGGTGTGCATCGAGTTGATGATGCACAAGTCGTCCGCGTGCTTCGCCAGCTTTGGATACAGCGTCGTCATCCACTGACCTGACTTCCCAAACTGCGCAAACGGATGCACCGGCCCAAACAGCTTCGCGCCCGATGAATCACGCCCCAAACTCGCCGTCTTGCCGTTGCGTGCGATCAGCTCCGGCTTGTAATCAAACAGATCCACATGTGACGGCCCGCCACGCATCGTGAGAAAGATCACCCGCTTCGCCCGGGGTGCAAAATGCGGTTCTTTGGCAGCCAGGCCGCCCTTGGCTGTGGCTTGTTGGGCCAGCGCCGAAAACGCCAGCCAGCCAATTCCTGACGACATCGTCGTCAGCATCTCGCGTCGTGAATGGATCGTGTTCATGGTATTTAGTCGATAAACCGGAACTCCGCGCTCGACAGCAGCGATTGGCAAAACGCCGCCATGAGCTTCGTTTCGTCGCCAGCAGCGGGTTGGAAGAAGGACACGGCGAGTTGCTGCTCTTTGGCGTCGGGAGCGCGATTGAAGCACAGGGCGAAGACTCGGCGGATGCGCTCGGGCTGCGTGGGTTTCTCTTTCATCACGCGCTGGGCCAGCGCGGCGGCCTGTTCCTGCACGAAGGAACCATTCATGAGGTAGAGCGCCTGTAGCGGCACGTTGGTCACATCACGATCACCGGTGACGAGATTCGGATTCGCCACATCAAACTGCTCCAGCACGTCGGGCAGATTGTCGCGGAGGACAGGCAGATAAATCGAGCGGCGCTTCGAGCCGTCGAGGTCCGGCGGCAGCTTGGTGTTGAAGCCAATGAGCGATACCGACTGGCCATCCAACTCAGCGACCTGCGAACCAGGACGGCGCGAGGGATCGAGCACGCCTGCCACGGCGAGCATCGAGTCACGAATCACTTCGGCATCGAGACGGCGCTTGTTCGCGCGCCAGAGGAGACGGTTGTCGGGGTCTTGATCGAAAGCATCGGCGCGATGTGTCGAAGCCTGTCGATAAGTTTTGGAGAGCACGACTTCGCGAATCAGTGCTTTCACCGACCAGCCACTGTCCATGAACTTGATCGCCAGATGATCGAGCAGCTCAGGATGACTCGGGCGCTCGCCGCTGAAGCCTAAATTATCGACCGTGCGCACGATTCCCGCGCCAAACAAATGCCGCCACACGCGGTTCGCCATCACGCGTGCCGTTAGCGGATGCTCGCGGCTCGTGAGCCACTGCGCGAGTTCGAGACGCCCGCTTTGTTCCTTCGGCATCTTGCCACCGACTTCAATCACGCGCGGAAAACCACGCGGCACTGCTTTGGTGGGATGCGCTATCTCACCGCGCTCATACAATTTCGAATCCTGCGTCTTCCCATCTTGAACACCCATGCACAGCGGCAGCGCACGGCCTTTTTCATCCACAGTCTCGAGCGCACCGTCAACGCCGCCGCGCGTCCAGAGGATGCGGATCGCGGTGGATAGCATCTTGTAGTATTCACCACTGATGTCGCGGCCTTCGAGCTTGGCCTTCAGCGCGTATTCAGTCTGAGCCTTCTCCTCGGCGTCGAGTTGAGCACGCTGCTCCTTCAACTGCTTCACACGCTCGGGCGTCAGCGGTTTGTTTGGGATCAACTGACCCGGCCGTTCCGGCAGCTGGATCAAATGCGAGCCGTTGTTGTTCTCCGAGTCGATCCAGGTGCCATAAAACGTCTCCGTGCTTTTGAAAATGCCAGCCAGCGCGTAATAGTCCTCCATGCTGAACGGCTCCGTCTTGTGATCATGGCAGCGTGCGCAGGCCACCGAACTCGCCATCACTGCGCGTGTCACCGTGTCGAGCTGCTCGTCGGCCAGATCGGCCACGAACTGCGCCTTGCTCATCTCATTCAGCCCCTTTGCACCAAAGGCGAGAAAACC
>JBEBGU010000878.1:0-2226 GCA_040081325.1 Prosthecobacter sp. | reverse complement strand
TTCGCACGGGATCGCAGCACTTATCTGGGGCCAGCGTATGTTGGATCGCGGCTTCGCGTGACATGGAGGGTTGAGAAAACCTACGAGCAGCGCGGCAAAATCTATCAGGACTATGTGGCACAGGTGCAGGACCAGAATGGCAATCCGGTGTTGCGCCGTGAATTGTCATCGACATTCTTTTCGTTGGGAAAAGTAAAAACCTACGCGCTGGGAGATCGCCAATGAGCGCCTCCATGACGTGCTGAAGAAGATCGACCTCCTCGTCATCAATGACGGCGAAGCCAAGGAGTTCGCCAAGACCACCAACCTCATCGAAGCCGGCCGCCGACTTCAGGAAAAAGGCCCACGCTTCGTCGTCTTGAAGCGCGGTGAGCACGGCAGCTACCTCTTCGGTGAAAAGCCCGAGGACTTCTTCTCCTGCTCCGCCTACCCGCTCGACTCCGTCTTCGACCCCACCGGCGCGGGCGACAGCTTCCTCGGCGGCATGGCCGGCTGGCTTCACGCCAATGGCAAGACCAAGCCCACCTTCGCCGACCTCCGTCAGGCCGTCGTCCACGGCAGCGTCACCGCCAGCTACACCTGCGAAGCCTTCAGCACCCACAAGCTTCAGAAGGTGACAAAGGCCGATGTCGCTGCTCGCCTCGCTGAATTGCAGAAGTACACGAGCTTTCAGGCGTAACAGAAGTTGGCAATGGTTTGCAGTGGTTGGCCATTGTTTGCAGTTGTTTGATAAACCACCGCAAACCACTGCAAACGCGCGCAGCGCCAACCATCGCAAACTTCCCCCATGTGGACCACGATCAAGACCTTCAAAGACATCAAGCTTGAGAAAACCGAAGACGGCATCGGCAAGCTCACCATCAACCGGCCTGAAGTGCGCAATGCCTTCCGTCCGCAGACGGTGAAGGAGATGCTCATCGCGCTGGAGATGCTGCATGAAGATCCTGACGTGGGTGTGATCATCCTCTGTGGGGAAGGTCCGCTCGCCTTCTGCTCTGGGGGCGATCAAAAGGTGCGTGGCGATGCCGGTTACATCGGCGAAGACGGCGTCCCGCGCCTGAACATCCTCGACGTCCAGCGCAAGCTCCGCACCCTGCCAAAACCCATCGTCGCCATGGTCGCCGGATACGCCATCGGTGGTGGCCATGTGCTCCACGTCGTCTGTGATCTCACCATCGCGGCGGACAACGCCAAGTTCGGCCAGACCGGGCCCAAAGTCGGCAGCTTCGATGGCGGCCTCGGCAGCAGTTACCTCGCCCGCATCGTCGGCCAAAAGAAAGCCCGGGAGATCTGGTATCTCTGCCGCCAATACAACGCCCAGGAAGCGCTCGACATGGGCCTCGTGAACAAAGTCGTCCCCCTCGCCGATCTCGAAACCGAGACCCTCATCTGGTGCCGCGAGATGCTCCAGCACAGCCCCCTCGCCCTCCGCTGCCTCAAAGCCGCCCTCAATGCCGACTGCGACGGCCAGATGGGCCTCCTCGACCTCGCCGGCAACGACACCCTGCTCTACTACATGAGTGAAGAAGCGAAGGAGGGCAAAACCGCCTTCGTCGAGAAACGGAAGCCTAACTTCAAGAAGTTCAAGCGCGTGCCGTAGGCAGGTCAAAGACTGCGAACACCGTAGAGAAAGACCACCTTGAGGTATTCTCTGCGGTTATCTCATCTTTTGCGTCATCATCTTCGTGTGGCGATGTGCGCCTAACGTTTATTCGCGGCTTGTTGTTCATGGCATTCTATTCTTCCAGTAATCTGGATGCCGCTTTGCATGGCCAACGGCAGCGACAAGAATGAGTTCATCTCGAATGACATAGGCTATGTAATAGGGGAACCCCGGCAAGTTTACTCTTCGCCAACCTCCTGGCCTCTCCCTCCAGAGCAAGGGGAACTGCACAATCGCTGCACATGAACTCTCGATCTCCGTGCGAAATCGCACTCCGAGGCCAGGAACCTTAGCCTCATAATCACCAGTGACGCACTGAACCTCAGCAGCAGCTTCGGGAAGAAACTCGAGAAAGGAACTCATCTCGCTGGAGCTATTTCTCGAAGTTTTCGAAATACATCTGAAGCGGGGATTCCGGTCGTCTCCCCTCGATCAAATCGAGCAATCCTATCACGAATCTCAGTATCCCAAGCCACATCTGGACTGGGGGCGTCGTCTGACTCGACACTCTCGATGAGAGAGCATGCAAGAATAAGCCTCTGAGCTGGCGGCAAAACCAAGGC
>JBEBGU010000877.1:0-2229 GCA_040081325.1 Prosthecobacter sp. | reverse complement strand
CCATAAGCGAGGGCTGCTTCAGCGAGTCCTTTCGTACATTCCACCAGCGCGCCGAGTTCTTTTTCGTTGTCAGGATTGCCGACGCAGAAGTTATCGAGAATGGCGATTCGCTGCGGGTTCGCTCCCATGGCGACGAGCTGGCGCACGCATTCATCGACACAGGCTCTACCCATGGCGTGAGGGTCGGTCTTGCCCCATTCGGGAAGTAGCGCGCAGGCCAGTGCCACGAGTTGATTACTGCCATCCACTTTAATAACGGAGCCATCTTGAGGGGCGTCACCACTGGCACCGGCCAGCGGTTTGAGCACGGTGTTTCCCTGCACTTCATGGTCGTATTCGCGGATGATCGGCTCACGCGAGACGATGGAAAAATCACCAAGAAGAGTTTTCAAAACCTGGGTCCAAGACTCAGGCCGCACGGCGATTTTTGGTTGCACGGCTGCTGGCTGACGCCAATGCGCGCGCATCTCACGGCGCGGTGCTCCATGCAGCTTATCGACTGGCAGATCGCAGACGACTTGACCGTAATGCCACACCTTCAGGCGCTTGCTGCCATCGGCCTTTGCCAACACAAACATTTCGGATTGCCAGGTGTCAGCGATCTTTTGCAGGGCAGGGAGGTTGTGCTCCTCGATGGCCATGACCATGCGCTCCTGGGACTCTGAAATGAACACCTGCCAGCTCTCCATCTCGGGCACTTTAAGTGGGCAATTTTCCAGCCAAACTTCACCGCCGACTTCGCTCAGCATCTCTCCAGCGGCGCTGGAAAATCCACCTGCTCCGCAATCGGTGATGAACTCGATCAAGCCTGCTTCACGAGCTGCGAGCACAAAGTCAGCGACCTTTTTCTCCTCGATCGGATTGCCGATCTGGACGGCTGTTTGATCCTCTTCATGCGAGTCGGTCGTGAGAGACGCTGAGCTGAAAGTTGCGCCCTTCAGTCCATCTTTACCCGTGCGCCCGCCAGCGGCGATGAGCAGATGGCCTGGCTTCACTTCTTTAGCGATGTCCTTGATCGGGATCACTCCCGCCGTGCCACAAAAGACGAGAGGATTGTAGATGAAGGTGTCATCGAACTGGATCGCACCATTCACGGTGGGGATGCCCATGCGGTTGCCGTAATCGCGCACGCCACGCACCACGCCGCGCATGACTCCTAGAGGGTGGATGACGTCCTTAGCCTTGAGATCTTCCTGCTTCGTGTCGGGTGGGCCAAAGCAAAAGACATCAATCGAAGCCACCGGTTTCGATCCCTTGCCAGCGCCGAGGATGTCGCGAATCACGCCGCCCAATCCAGTGTTAGCACCCGCATAGGGTTCGATGGCACTGGGGTGATTGTGAGTCTCAACTTTCAAGCAGATGGCCTGATTTTCATCAAGCTTCACAAAGCCCGCGTTATCGACAAAAGCGCTGAGCACGAAGTCAGGCTTATCGAGCATGATCTTCTCGGTCACGCTGCGGATGTAGGTCTTGAAAAGGCTGTCCACCACCTCCTGCTCGCCATTCACCGTGTGGTAGATTTTTGCATTGAAAATGCGGTGCTTGCAATGCTCTGACCATGTTTGAGCGATGACTTCCAACTCGACATCCGTCGGGTCACGGCCCTCATCGAGATAGATCTGCTGCACGGCCAGCATGTCAGCTTTAGAGAGCGAGAGCTTCATCTTCTTCGAGAGATCGAGAAGCGGGTCGGCAGTGAGGTCGCGGATCGGGATGGTGCGAAAGACGGCTTGGGACATGGGGTGCCCTGTTCATGGAGAGTAACACCGAGGCGTCAACCCAGAGCTTGATCGAGGCTCATTGTTTAGCGTCACTTACTTTTTGAGCCTGGCCGATGACTTGTGGCGCGGCTTTTTCGCTGGAGTCACTGTCGCACAAAGGAGTTCCTTCACGATGCCCTCCAAGACAGCGAGGCCGAAGGATATTTTTTTGAAGAAAGACGGGTTGTGGGGAACGAGGATAAATCGCGGATGCTGGCTCCAGATGGCGCGCAACTGATGATCGAGAGCGACGGCTTGCTTGATCGATTCATTGCGGATGGGATTGCCACCTTCGATGCTCATTCCGCCGACGGCAGCGCTTTCAAAGAAGATGACGGCATCGTAGCGTTTCAGTTCGGTCTCCAAAGTTGTGTTGAGGTCGTCAAAGAAGCCCTGTGGGTCGCCCGGCCAGTAGGCAGCACCATCGACGGTGCCACGGTCACAAAGTAGGATGCGGTCGGGGTAGAGG
>JBEBGU010000120.1:0-8558 GCA_040081325.1 Prosthecobacter sp. | reverse complement strand
GCTTCACTGCACGCGGCTTCGACGCCGAATGTGCTGTTCATGATGGCGGATGATTTGAATAACAGTTTGGGCTGCTACGGCCATACGCAGGTGAAGACGCCGAATCTGGACAAGCTGGCAGCACGCGGGGTGCGCTTTGATAAAGCAGGGTGTCAGTTTCCGCTATGCGGGCCTAGCCGGAACTCAATGCTGACAGGGCTTTACCCGAATAGCTCGGGCATTCTGACGAACGGGCAGCTTTTCCGACAGACGATTCCTGCTCATATTTGTCTGCCGCAAGCATTTCGACTCGGTGGTTACTTCGCGGCGCGGATCGGGAAGCTGTATCATTACAATGTGCCGAACTCGATCGGCACGGATGGGCATGATGATCCTGGATCGTGGGAGATGGAGATCAATCCGGCTGGGGCAGATCGGATGATCGATCAGCCGAATATTTTTAGCCTACTTCCAGGGAATTTTGGCGGCACGCTGAGTTGGTATGCCTCTCCCAGCACTGATGAAAAACACACGGATGGGATGATGGCGAAAGAGGCAGAGTGCGTCCTGGAGCGCTGTGCTCGTGAAAAAGATCGGCCGTTCTTTTTGGCGCTGGGTTTCTTCCGCCCACATACGCCGTACGTGTCGCCAAAGAAGTGGTTCGACGGCTATCCGGTGGATCAGATGCCAGTGGTGAGTGGTGTGGAGGAAGATCAGAAAGATCTGCCGATCCACGCGCTGGGCAGCCAGAAGAAGGAGCAGGAAAAGTTAACGGATGATCTGCGCCGGCAGGCGGTGCAGGCCTATTATTCAGCGATCAGTTTCATGGATGCGCAGGCGGGACGTGTGCTGGATGCACTGGATCGACTGGGGCTGGCGGAGAATACGATCGTGGTCTTCACCAGCGATCATGGCTATCACCTCGGCGAGCATGGGCTGTGGCAGAAACAAAGCCTGTTTGAAGAAAGCGCGCGCGTGCCGCTGATCATGGCTGGCCCAGGTATATCCAAGGGCGCGGTGGCGCAGGCTCCGGTGGGCTTGATCGATCTCTACCCGACTTTAGCAGCGATGTGCGGCGTGAAAGCTCCTGCGAATCTGCAAGGCCAGAACATGGCACCGATCCTGAAGGACACGAAGCAGATGGGACGCGGCTGGGTGCTAAGCCAAGTCGTGCGCGGCGGTGGCTTCAATCGCCGTGGTGCTAGCGCTGCGCGTGGCGATGACGGAAAACGGATCTTTGGTTACTCGCTCCGCACCGCACGCTGGCGCTACACCGAATGGGACGAGGGAAAAGAAGGCCACGAACTCTACGATCATGAGGCTGATCCCAAGGAACAGACAAACCTCGCAGACAAAGCTGAGCACGCGGCAACGGCGGCTGAGTTGTCAGCGAAAATTCGTGAAGCCGCGAAGGCGTCTTTCCCAGCGGATGGCGTGACGCCCGCCGTGAAAGAGACGGGCATGTGGGCGCCAAATCTCACGGACCTGTAAGCGGGCTCAGAAGACTGGCTTCATGTAGCCCAAGTAGCCCATGAATCCGGCGACGATGACGGCAAGTAAGATGACGGCATGGGGTGCAAGCACGCGGCGGCGAGCAAGCACGGGCAGGAAGCCGAGCACCAGCCAGAGAGCGATCTTGATCCAGACCCAGGTGGGCATGGCAGCAAAGATTTGCAGCTTAGCCAAGAGTCCAAAGCCGGAGATCAAACTGATGACGAGGCCTGTGCCATGCCACTTCATGGCACTGCGAGCTGAATCAGAGGAAAGCTGGGCACCGAATCCGATGAAAACGAAGATCAGTCCGATGATGTGGGCAATGTGATAAATGGCGAGGGGCATAGGAGGGGAATGTTGGCATCATACGGGTGGACTCACAAGCAACGATGCACTTGCCAGGCTTCTGCGCGTTTCGGAAACTTGCTCAAACCTCAGACTTCAGGCACTAAAGCTTCTTGATCACGGACCGCTTGCGCAGGCCTTCCATCCACTTGTCGATCACGCCCTTGGATTTCTCAGAAGAGATGGAGCGTTCGATCTCGGGGCGCAGTTCCTGCATGGATTTCACGTTCCCGTACTTGATGGCGTCACAGGTGATGATGATGAACGCTTCTTGCTCGTTGATGACCTCACTGATGCCGCCAGTCTTCAGGCCAAAGGCGACATTGGCGATGGCGGGCGGCATCTGATTTCTGGCCACCCACTCTCTAGCTCCACCGCTTTCGGCGTAGCTGTCTTGTGAGTAGGCTTTGGCGGTCGTGGCAAAGTCAGCTCCATTGACCAGCTTGGTGCGAAGCTCGCGCGCTAGCTTGCCCTGACTCTCGACCGTTGTGGAGGTTTCTGTGCTGAATTTGGGAATTGTGATGGTGCTAATTTTGATCATTCCGCCTTCACGCCACTTATCCTGGTTCTTTTTATAATAGTCCTCCACCTCTTTGGGTGTAGCTGGCGATTGCTGGGCCGCCTGCTTACCACGCATGGCATTCACGATCATCATCTTCTCACGCAGATCACGGAACTTTTTCACCGTCATTCCCGTGCCGGCCAGCTCTTTGACAAAAGCGTCGCGGTTGCCTTTGAAGCTGTCGCGGATGATCCCATTGATATCATCATCCACCCACTGACTCTTGATGGCAGCACCCAGGCGCTTGAACTCGGCCAGCACCAGCTCACGGTCGATGAGGCTATCCAATGCCGTGGCATGCAGGTTGCTCAGTTCACGTTGTAGGGCACCAGGATCATTTTGAAATTGGAAGCGCAGCATCTGCTCCTGAGCATTCACGGCGTCACGCACTTCGGACTTGGTGACGACATTGCCATTCACGATGGCTGCGATGCCATTGCTGGAGGACTGAGCCTGCATCTGTGCCCCCAGGGCCAGAGTGATCAGCGGAATGAGGGAGCGAATGATGGAACGTGAGGTGACAGGCATGACTTTAAAGCGGGCGGATGGTTAACCATCCGCTGGGTTGCTAGCAAGAGGGAAAATAGGCGAGAAGGCTCTTCGTGATTGCCTCCGAACATAGTTTCCATCAAAGATGGTGTTTCCTATGAAAAGCAGATTCCTTACCGTGTTCATCTTTTGTTTGGCCTCCATCTCGCAGGCCGCTGATCAATGCTACACCGGAGTGACAGGTCTCCAGCTTTACAGCCTGCGCAGTCAGTTCAAACTACGCGGCGTGCCGTGGACACTGGATCGTGTGAAATCCTTTGGCATCACTGAAGTTGAGCTGGCAGGCACCTACGACATGAAACCTGAGCAGTTCAAAGCCGAGCTGGAGCAACGCGGTCTAAAGGCGATCAGCGGCCACTTCCCCTATGGTCGCTACAAGACTGATCTCGATGCCGTGGTGGCTGAGGCGAAAACGCTGGGGCTTCAATACGCTGGCTGTGCCTGGATCGACCACAAAGGCAGCTTTGATGAAGCCGAGTGCCAAGACGCTATCGCCACGTTTAATAAAGCCGGTGAAGCCTTGGCTGCTGCTGGGATCAGATTCTTCTATCACTGCCATGGCTATGAATTTGAAAAGCAGGGTGATGGCACTCTAATGGACGTGCTGATCACGGGCACCAAAGCTGAACATGTGAGCTATGAGATGGATGTGTTCTGGGTTGTCTTCCCCGGCCAAGATCCGGCTGCCCTGCTCAATAAATACCCTGATCGCTGGAAGCTGATGCATCTCAAAGATCTCCGCAAAGACGTGGCCACTGGCTCCCTCAGTGGTGGCACCGATGTGAAGAACGACGTCACCATCGGCACAGGTCAGATGAACTGGCCTTCCATCCTAGCTGCCGCCCAAAAGATCGGCGTGAAGCACTACTTCATTGAGGACGAATCCCCGACCTCGGAAGAACAGATCCCCAACAGCCTTTCGTTCCTGAAGAATCTGAAATGGTGAGGATTTGAAGGTTCTACAATGCCCCAGCCCCGATCGTGATCCGCTTCGCGGGCACGGGGGATTGGATGATGCCCTCAGAGGTCTCCTGCATGAGGCGGAGCTGGCCGCAGGCGGCGGCGATGTCGTGACCCTTTTCTCGACGCAGCGTGGCGGTGACTCCGGCAGCTAGCAGGACATCGCGGAACGCATCCTGCTGGGCTTCGCTTGGGCGTTCCCAGTCCAGGCCTTCGACAGTGTTGTAGGGGATGAGATTGACCTTGGCGTGGATGCTGCGCGCACGCTTGGCCAGCAGATGCGCTTGGGCGATCATGTCGTTCACATCTTTGATGAGGATGTACTCCAGCGTCATGTGCTGCTTGCGCTTTGAGCGCCAGGTCTGCAATGCATCAAACAACTCGGCCAGGTCATGTTTTTGGTTCACTGGCATGATCTTGCTGCGCACGTCGTCGCTGGCTCCATGCAGAGAAATCGCGAGGCGGATTTGCAGCGGAAAGTCGGCGAGCTTTTTGATCTGCGGAGCCAGACCGCTGGTGCTCACAGTCATATGCCGCGCACCGATGCCGATGCCCCATTCGGCATTCAGGATCTCGATGGCTTTGATAAGGTTGCTGTAATTTGCCAGCGGCTCGCCCATGCCCATGAAGACGAGATTGTCCACACGCTCACCGACGTGGGCTTCGACCAAAACGATCTGCTCCACGATCTCCGCAGCCGTGAGATTGCGGGTGAATCCGGCCAGACCACTGGCGCAGAATTTGCAGTCATACGCGCAGCCAACTTGGCTGGAAACGCAGAGCGTGCGGCGGTCGGAGTCGCCGCCATACAGTGCTGGATTGGCGGGGATGAGGACAGTCTCGATGTAGCGCCCGTCATTGAGCTTGAGTAAAAACTTGCGCGTGGTGTCCTCTGCCCCCGTCACTTTCGCGATGGTCATACTGCGGGCGACGTAGCGCTCGGCCAGGGCCTGACGCAGCGGCTTGGACAGGCTCGACATGGCCTCGATGCTGGTGGCCCTTTTGGCATAGGTCCACTCGATGATCTGCTTCGCACGAAAGCCCGGCTCTCCGAGTGATGCGACTAAATCCGTGATCTCCTGCGGCGTGGTGCCGAGGAGCGATGGCAGCGCACGTGCTGGCGCGGCGAGTGACTCAGTTGGCATGGAAGGCCTTCACAGTCTCTTTCACCAGAGGCACGTTGTTCTTGTCACGGACAAAAATGACTTTGCGCTCGTGATAATATTTGGTCGTGCCCTGAGGCAGCGCATAGAGCCACTCTTCATCATTGTTGCGACGCTCAAAGGGCACGCCGATCAGCTCAAAAACATCTCGCCCGCCCATGCCCGGCCTGACGCGGGAGAAACGGTGGTCATCATACTTCATCGAGTAGCGCGTGCTGGATTGCAGGAAGTGGCTGACGGCCTCCACAGCTTCATTGACCGGATAGCCAAAGCTCAGGATGTAGTAGCCAAGCAGCAGCGCGGGAATGCCTGCGAGCAGCAGTGGGGTGAAGAGATACCAGTTCTTTTTCAGCATAGGAATGAGTGGGATGTTGGCCGATGCTCTAGCAGGGCGGCGCTTCTGGCAAGGATCAAAACCACGTCGTGTAGCCCAGCGCCTTCAGCAGCGTGCGCAGACTCATCGCGATCACCAGCACTCCCACGACGACCATCATGGGCCGATGCGGCACTCTTTTCGTCAGATAAGCGCCAAAAGGTGCCGCGATAACACCGCCCAGCGCAAGCCCAGCGATGACCTGCCAGTGGCCGAGTCCGATGCTCAGGAAAAAAGTGATCGAGGCAGACAATGTCACGAAGAACTCCACCGCATTCACACTGCCCACAGTCTCGCGGAAGCCATTGCCGCGCACGATCAGATTGGTCGCCACGATCGGACCCCAGCCACCACCGCCGACGGCATCGAGAAACGAGCCGACGAGCGCCAGCGGCGTCAGTTTGGTCGTCACTTCACGCGGCGGGAAAGGCAGAAAGGCTTTGGTGATGATGATCACGCCCATGATCATGAGATAGCCTGAGATGTAGGGCTTGATCATGTCGCCATTGATGGAGCTGAGCACATACGCACCCACGGCGGCACCGATGATGCCAGGGATGAGCAGTCGGCGGAAAAGATCGCGGCTGATGTTGCCAAAAGCGTGGTGGGAGAGCGCCGAGGCACCCGTGGTGAAGCACTCCGCCGCATGGACGGTGCTGCTGACCACCGCTGGCGACACGCCCCAGCCCATCAGCAAGCTGGATGCCGTGACCCCATAGGCCATCCCTAGCGCACCATCGATGATCTGCGCCAAGAAGCCTGCCAGGATATAGACGAAGAAGTCGTGGGTCATGGTGTCCTAAAACCCGCCGCTGGCGGGGGGCGCAGGCTGTCGGCTGTCAGGGGGGCGAGTTCAAGCGAAAGTTGGAATCAAGGGAATGACGAATGGAGCCCGGTTGATAACTCGCCGCTCCCATCCACGTTCGGCCCTCATGCTTCGCTTCCTCTTCATCGCCCTGGTTTTTGTCACTGCGTCTCTGTCGGCTCAGGATCGCCCGCCAAACATCATCTTCATGCTGATCGACGACATGGGCTGGACGGATCTGGGCTGCTACGGCAGCAAGTACTACGAGACACCGCACATCGACCAGCTCGCGAAGGACGGCATGCGCTTCACCAATGCCTACTCCGCCTGCACCGTCTGCTCGCCGACACGCGCCGCCGTGATGACCGGCAAGTCCCCTGCCCGGCTCCACATCACCGACTGGATCGCCGGTCATGACCGCCCTCATGCGCGCTTAAAAATCCCCGAGTGGACGAAGCACCTGCCTTTGGAGGAAGAGACGCTGGCCGAGCGGCTGAAGACACGCGGCTACGCCACCGCGAGCATCGGCAAGTGGCATCTTGGCGGGCCGGAGTTCTACCCGGAGAAGCAGGGCTTTGATGTGAACATCGGCGGCACCGATCGCGGCCAGCCGCCGAGTTACTTCTCACCCTATGGCATCGACACCCTGAAGGACGGCCCGAAGGATGAATTCCTCAGCGACCGCCTCACCACAGAGGCCATCGGCTTCATCGAGAAAAACAAGGAGCAGCCCTTCTACATCTACATGCCGCATTTCGCCGTCCACACCCCCATCATGGGCAAGCCCGATGTCGTGGCGAAGTATCAGAAGAAGCGCGGCGTCAGCGGCCACACCAATCCCGTCTATGCCGCCCTCGTCGAAAGCGTGGACGACAGCGTGGGCCGCCTGCGCGCCACCTTGAAAAAGCTCGAACTCAGTGAGAACACGATCTTCGTCTTCACCAGTGACAACGGCGGCCTCAGCGGCACCGTCAGCGCCAAAGGCTGGTCACGCGGCCCCACGGATAACAGCCCCGCCCGCCTCGGCAAAGGCAGCGCGTATGACGGCGGCGTCCACATCCCGCTCATCGTTTCCTGGCCCGGCAATATCCCCGCCGGTGAAGAGTGCGACACCCCCGTGATCAGCTACGATCATGTGCCTACCCTGCTCGCGGCCACCGGCACACCGTTGAATGACGGGCAGATCGTCGATGGCGAATCCCTCATGCCCCTGCTCACCCAAACGGGCCAGCTCAAGCGCGACGCCATCTACTGGCACTACCCGCATTATCATCCCGGCAGCGCCACCCCTTACAGCGCCGTGCGTGAGGGCGATTGGAAGCTCATCGAGTTCTTCGAAACCAATCACGTCGAGTTGTACAACCTCCGCCGCGATCCCGGCGAACTCGAAAACGTCGCCGATGTGGACACCGACGTCGCCGCCGCCCTCACCGAAAAACTCCACGCCTGGCGCAAAGAAGTCGGCGCCCAAGAACCCACCCTGAATCAAGACTATGATCCCGAGAAGTCCTTGGAGAGCGCGGGGAAGGGGAAGAAGAAGTGATCGGCACCAAGCTCTTCTCAGAGGTGATGGGCTGAACGCAGGCGCACCAGACTCCCACAAGTTCACGTCGCTCGTTGGCCCACTGTTGGGGGTTGTCGCTTTGGCATTTCAGATCAATCGGAACCCGGCCAGATCAAAGGTGTGTTGTGCTGCAGTAAATCCTCAAAGTCTTTCGCGAGCCATAAAACTTTGTGGGTATATCCCTTCGACCTCAAGGCTGCACGGTTCGTCGATTCGCCTTTAATGTATTGTTCTGGTTTGTTTTCATTTTGGACGGTCCAACAGCTACAGGAGCTTCCATAAAACAAGGTCGGCATTTTTTCATCTTCGGCGCGCAGCGGAGCAAACCCGAGGTGTTTCCAACGACCTCTTGCAGAGCTATTATTGACGTATGCCCTGTCTTTGACTTTTAGACCGCCTTGCAATTCTTCGATGGGACAAATTTCTTTTGTCAGGTGATCGAAGACCCGGATAAAACAGCCGAAATCATCATCTCGAATGACCTGTGCATATCCAAAGGAGTGTTCAGAAAGGGGAATCACGAGAATTTCCCCCGGTTTAAATTTGGGTCGTTTTAGCATAGGAGGAAGGTGAGTCATTTTGCGGAATTCCAGAAGTTCAGACGCTCTCTCCCAGGATCTCAGGTGGCAGTTTGATCAGCTTCCGTGATTAGGGCAAGGCTTTCCCAAGGGCATCTCTGAGCCAATTCGGAAACCACGACAGGATCTCCAGCACGGAGGGCTGACCCATGAGTAGCCGGAGGGGACGCGAGCCTCAGCGAACTA
>JBEBGU010000876.1:0-2243 GCA_040081325.1 Prosthecobacter sp. | reverse complement strand
GGGCGGTGAGGCTGGAAGACGATGCTCTCGGCGCGGTGAAGGTTTTTCGCACGCAGGACCTCGAAAGCGCAGCCCGCATGGAGGCTGAGGCGGCGGCGCTGCGCAGCCTTGAGCATCCGGGTATCGTGCAGGTGCTCGATTGTGGCGAGACGGCGGACGAGCGTTTTTATGTGATCACGGAGTTTGTCGAAGGCTGCGACTTGCAGCGGCTCATGCAGGCTCAGCGGCTGCCCGTCGAGCGTGCGCTGCAAATCGTGCAATGCGTGGCAGAGGCCATCGCTCACGCGCATGAGCGCGGTCTCGTGCATCGTGATTTGAAGCCAGCAAACGTCCTCATCGGCCGTGATGGCACGGTGAAGCTGGCGGACTTCTCGCTGGCTCGGGCGATGAGCGCTGAAAAGGTCACGATGACGCGGGATGGCACCACCTTTGGCACGCCCTACTATCTGGCACCGGAAGTGATGCGCGGAGAGGCAGCGACGGCAGCAGCAGACCTCTACGCCATCGGTGTGATGCTTTATGAGATGCTCACGGGCGCTCCACCAGCGGGCCGCTTCACGCGAGTCTCGGAAAAGTGTGATCTGCCACGTGAGGCGGATGCTTTGATCGAATCGCTCCTGGCCGAAGATCCCGCCAAACGTCCCGACTCCGCGCTGTCGGTGCTCAAAAACCTGCGTGAGCTCGATCAATTCCGCGCGGGCGCACTCGCGGCAAGTCTGCGGCGGCATCGCTGGAAGTTCGCGGCGGCGATCGCGGCCTCGGTGGTGCTCGCGGGTGTGATTGGTTATCTGATTCCGCGTCCAGTGCCACCTGCACCACCTCCGCCGAGTCTGAATGCCAAAGGTTTCGCCAATCCAGCGGCCTCGACGCGTGAGCAGCCCTGGAAAAACAGCCTCGATATGAGCTTCATTCCCGTGCCAGGCATCGAGCGGGCACTGGTGTGCCAGCACGAGACGCGGATGAGTGATTTTCTCCTCTCCGTGGCCGGGCAGGGCTTGGAGTGGGAGGCGTGGAAGAAGGCCTTCGGCGTGGAAGCCGTCACTCGCGTGCGTCTCACAGATGTGCGGCCTTCTGGCTGGGAATCGCAGGAAAACAGCGTGCTGGATGTGAGCGCAGGTTTGCTCGCGCTGGGGCACACGCCGGACACCGCTGCGTGCGGCATCAACATCTACATGGCGCGGCGTTTTTGTGCGTGGCTGACATGGCGTGAGCAGCGTCAGGGTCGGCTCGCTGCCAATGAATACTATCGACTGCCCACAGATGACGAATGGAGCCTCGCGGCAGGCCTTCCGGCGGAGACGGAGCTCGTCGTGGAGCGGCGTCACAAGTCGATGAATGGCCCGCCGCATCCTTGGGGGCAAGGCTGGCCACCGCCACCAAACTTCGCGAACTATGCCGGCACAGAGGCCCGCGATGCGAACTGGCCCACCGAGTGGCTTTCACTGCCGGGGCGTAATGATAATTTCCCCCGCGCCGCACCTGTGGGACGCTTCCCAGCCGTGAGCACCGGCCTTTTTGATGTGTGGGGCAATGTGTGGGAGTGGTGCGAGTCCCCACCGAATGTCATCTCCGCCGAGATGACCCTGCGCGGCGGCTCCTGGGTGGAGGGCGGCTACAAGCCGCAGATGCGCAAAGACTACCGCCGCTTTGAGCGGGCCAATGTGCGCGAGAGCTGCATCGGCTTCCGCTGCGTGCTCGTGGTGCCCGAGCTGCCTGCGGCGAAAAAAATCGCGGGCGAGTGAAACAAGGTTTCACAGACCGGGGATGCGAGGGGGATGAAACACCTTTTGCCACTGCCTCTCGCCCTTTGTTCCTTTTGGATTAGCTCGGCTTTTGCCCAAGTTCCTGAAGTGCTACGCGGGGAGATCAAGAACCCGTATGTGGCGCGGTATGAATACGGCGATTTTGGTGCCGCTATCGCCGCAGATGGCAACGAGATGATCGTGGGTGCACCGCGGGCGAATGTGCTGGAAGGCTCATGGGAGGAAGGAACTGTGACGCTGCTTGAACAGCTTAGTTCTGGATCTTTTGCCTCGCGAAAAACATACCCCAATCCCAACCTACATTCAGCCCAGGGGGGTAGGTTTGGCCACGCGGTGGCGTTTGATGACAACTACTTCACCGTTGGTGCACCTTACAATGCGGTGAATGGTAACTCGCTGGCGGGGAACGCCTACTGCTATGACAAGCTGGCTCCCCAAACGAAACCGTATGTGACTCTGGTGAATCCGAATCCGTTGGGG